>CANQMI010000039.1 GCA_947624905.1 uncultured Clostridia bacterium | reverse complement strand
AAAGGAGTTTTTTGTCTATATTATCGCTAAAGCTTTTTTGAACCCCCAGCCTAGCTGGGGGTTTTAGAAAACAATAAGGGCGACTGTATAATACAATCGCCCTCTGGAGTCTCTGTGAGTTTTCACTTGTCGGAAAGAGGTTTTGTATCCCCCTCGCAGTACACCATTTCAGACACCTTGGTCTCAGGGACCTCAATGTATGAAGGTTTCTGATCATCCACTCCGTAGAAGATCTCATGGTAGAGCTCCTCACAGTAGTTGATGATAGCCGCGCAATGATGGTGGTCCATGTCGTTCACCATATTCTCCGAGATTGAGGGAATCGCTTTCTTTCCAAGCTCGAAAGTAAGGAAGAAGGGATTCATGAATCCGCGGATCCTAAGGTAAACGGTGAGCGTGTAGCTTTCGCCGTGCGGCTGAATCTGCATGCTCATGGCAGTTACGGTCGGGTCAACGATCGCACCAGGGTCAGGCTTGGAGATCTGAATGCAATCCAGAAGGGTCTGAATCGCAAAGCGATCATTCTCAAGCGAGACCTCGAAGCCAGATTTCCCACTGCACTGCTCTGCTATCCGATCGAAATTTTTCCTCACGTCTGTCGTTTTCATAGAAGTAACCTCCCAATAAAGTATTTGTAATATAATTATACCATATAATCAACATAAAATCAAATTTTGGCAAATTATTCCAAAGATTTCAGATGAAAATCAGATAAATATAGTATTTAGAATAATATATTTTACAAATTTCTATTCTGTTCTAAGTGCTATAACAGGATCTTTTTTAGAAGCTGCTCTTGCTGGAATTAATCCTCCTATTAATGTAAGTATTACGCTTAGAACCACTAATATAATGGCATTTGTAAAGTAAAGTGATACATTTAAAGGTATATTTCCAGTAAAGTGGTGAAGTACTGAATTAATTACAGGTATTAGAGCATAAGTTATTCCTATTCCAAATGATCCAGATAGTAATCCAATTATAAATGTCTCTGCATTAAATATTGACGATATATTTCTCTTTGAAGCTCCAATAGCTCTAAGTATTCCAATTTCCTTTGTTCTTTCATAAACAGAAATATATGTTATTATTCCTATCATGATTGATGATACTATAAGAGAGATTGATATAAATGCAATTAGCACATATGTTACCGCATTTACAATTGTTTTTACTGAACTCATAAGTATTCCTGTTGCATCTGTGTATTTAATCACCTTATCTTCTTCTCCATTTGATTCCATCTTTTCATTATATGAATCTATAAAATCCATAAAGTGTTCTTTTCCATCAAAGCTATTAAAATAGAATGAGATATATGTTGGTTCTTCCTTGTCTTGATATCCAAGAGAAATCAAGTTTGAACTAGCAGTTGTTTTGGTATCTGACATCATAGCGGTTACTATTCTTGATATTTCTTCTTCTGACATTTTTAGTTTGAAAGCACTTGAAATCTTTTCTTGATCAACATTAAAGGCTGAAGCAAAAGTACTAGTTAAAGTAGTTGTGAGCTCTCCAACTTTTGTTAAAATAGTTTTTTGCATAAGTGCCTCTGTCATTGCTCTTGACATTTGATTTGCCGTTTCTTCTATCTCTGCATTTCCTAAGTAATTAGATATAACTACAGGCACAATTTCTTGATTAACAGTTATACTTTTAACTTCTATTCCCTGCATACCTGCAGCAGCTTTATATGCGTTTATATATACTTGCATAAGTGCTTTTAATAAGCCAGTATATGCAGTTTTAAATTGTTCTTTTGGTATTACATAGCTTTTTTCAAGATCAGATATCTTTTCTGATACTTCAGCTTTATTTAAATAATCACTAACAATTTTATCAACATCTTCTTCTGTAAATTCTCCGTTTATGCTATCAAAAATTTCATTTGCAAATACGTTTAAATTATCTTGAAAAGCTTTTTTTGCAGGAGAAGTATCTGTAGTTACTGATTTAGATATCTCTGCCATATAACCCTGTGTTTGTTTTTGTAAATCCTCTTGATCTATTTTTATATTAAAGGCACTTTCAAGTTTTTTACTGTCAATGCTAACTAAATCCGCAAAATTAAAGTTTAACTTATTTTTATCGCTATCAAACTTTGCTCCTGAAAATACATCTACTTCATCATTTTCAAGCTGTTTTTTGACTATATCAGTATTTGCGGAATAATCTATTATATAGTCTACTAAATCACTTGTGTAATAAACTCCTGTAGCGAGTAATAGTGATGAAACACCTTCTTTAGGAGTAACTATTCCAACAATTTTTAAATCAATTCCTTGATCATATATATCTTTTAGATAATCTTGATCTTGTGTCATATCTTCGTAGACATCATATTTTTTGTTATATTTATATGTGTCTGTTGGCATTATTAATTTTAACTTTATATTCATTAAATCATGATATGATAAAGTTAGTGGATCGTTATCTATATCTACTGTTTCTCCGTTCATTATCTTGGTTACAATCTCAGTTAATTCTTCCGTATCACGCAAACCTAATGAATACACTAATAAATCTGGTATAGTATTAGGTTCAGACAAAACAATCATCATTTCATCATATTTTTCTGGCAAACGTCCCTCAAGAATATTATATGAATTTTTTATTGATTCCTGATCATCAATCATTTGTGAATAAATTGATGATGAACTACTCATCATGCTTGAACTAAACATTCTACTAAATAAGTTACTTGGATTTAATTTTGCAATTTTGTTAGTAGCATCTACAGTATAAATCATTGGTGCCACACTATATGAATTTTGCATTGATGATATATCTTTTTCGATTTCACTATAATTTTCATCTATATATTTTTGAAAACTTTTCAAATCATTTGTTCTTACATTAGATAACATTGTAGAAATATATTGTTCTTCTTGTACCTCATTAGAATTATCATTTTTATCTTCTTGTGAACTCATTGAAAGTAATAGTCCTGTTAAATCTGCAGATTCTTGCATTACCGTCAATGGATATGAAGTTAAAGTATCTTCTTGTATACTATCAACATATCCCTGAAATCCATTTGATACAGCTTGAACTAGTGCAATTCCTATTATTCCTATTGAACCTGCAAAAGAAACCAAAATAGTTCTACCTTTTTTGGTCAAGAGATTATTTAAACTCAATCTAAATGATGTCCAAAGAGTCATAGATGTTCTACCCATTGGGATGTCATTTTTCTTTTTTTGTAATTCACTTTCTGAAACAGGATCTGAATCTTCTGTGATTTTACCATCAAGTATTTTTATAATCCTTGTTGAATATTTCTCAGCCAAGTCTGGATTATGTGTTACCATTACAATTAATTTATCTTGTGATATTCTCTTTAATATTTCCATTACTTGTACACTAGTTTTTGTGTCAAGTGCTCCGTGTTGGTTCATCTGCTAAAATTATATCTGGATCATTTACTAAAGCTCTTGCTATTGCTACTCTTTGCATTTGTCCTCCAGATAATTGATTTGGTTTTTTATGAATTTGATTTTTTAATCCCACTTCTTCTAAGGCCTTTATTGCTCTTTGTCTTCTCTCTTTTTTAGATATTCCTCCTATAGTTAGAGCAAGTTCAACATTTGATAAAATTGTCTGATGACCTATCAAGTTATAACTTTGAAATACAAAGCCTACTTTATAGTTTCTATATGCATCCCAGTCTCTATCTTTAAATTTCTTTGTTGACTTACCGGTTTATAACTAAATCTCCTGTTGTGTATCTATCAAGTCCACCTATGATGTTTAAAAGTGTTGTCTTTCCACATCCACTCTGTCCTAAAATAGAAACAAATTCTGACTCTCTAAAATTCAAGGTTATACCTTTTAAAGCTTCTACTTTTTCATCCCCAGTTATAAAAGTTTTAGTTATATTCTTTAATTGTAGCATTTTATCTCTCCTTTATCATTTCAAAACATATTAATTATATCACATTTAATTTAAAAATAATACAGTTTATTATAAAAAAATAACCAGCTTGCAAAAACAAGCTGGTCCGTCCCGTACTCTTCTTATAAGAGGCCCCAGAAGAGGACATCATCATACTCCTGCGGAGTATTCGGAATCTCATAGAGTGTCTCACCTTTGGAGTTGTAAATCTTCAGAAGTACATACCCAATTTTTGTAGGTTCGAACACCAAATGGATCCCGAATTTTTCCATAGCGTTTGCTATAGAGTTTACGATGTCCTCAGTCAGCACATGTGCCGACTTGGGTTCAGCAGTCAGAAGCTTCACCACTTCCTCTGCTTTCATAGGCCTAGCCACCAAAATTTTAGTCATCAGTGATTCCTCCTTGTGATAAGTTAGATTTGGGACGCCTACCTATGAGCTAATGCCCATATCAATATTATTATAACATATTATTACATAATTTTCAAGTTATGTAATCTTGATGCAATCTGCATTTTAATTAATGATGTCATTATCTATTCAATAAATAAATAGATAAATTTAAATATGCTGCAAAAACAAGCCATAATAAATATGGAATCTGAAGCAATCCTGACAATCTATTTCTACATTCAAATCTTATTATCATTGCAATTGCAAGTAAAATCAAAAGCAATATCCAAAAGAAAGAAAATAATTTCCAATCAAATACAAAGAAAAATATACTCCATAAAGCATTTACTCCTAGTTGTAAATAATATATTAGATCCACATTTTCATCTGCTAATCCTGCATTTTTTAATATTCCATAAGATACTCCCATTAATATGTAAAGAATAGTCCAAACTATTGGGAATAGAGCAGCAGGTGGTGCTAAAAATGGTTTTATTAATTCTTGATAATCAATAAATCTTGATACTATAACTCCTACGATTCCTCCTACAATTACAGGAATTAATATTGATTTTACATATACTTTGAATTTATCCATATAGATTCCTCCTTCTTTACTAATTTTATTAAATTAAATGATAAATATTATTTAATTTTAATATTTTTCTATTTTTGGTACATAATACTAATAAATTAATTTGGTAAATTTTTACCAAGAATGGAGGAATTATGGAAGAAAATGAAAATTTAAATATTTTAGATGAGGTAAATAAAGGTGCTACTATGGGAATGGATGCAATTTCCTATGTATCTGAAAAAGCAACTGATAGTGATTTTAAAAATGTACTTGACACTGAATATAATAAGTACAAGAAAATATCTCAAAGAGTAAATGATTTATATTCACAATACACTGACAAAGAGCCTCATGAGACAAATGCAATGAATAAAATGATGACTTGGTATGGTATTCAGATGAAAACTATGACAGATGATACAACTTCAAAACTATCAGAATTATTAATGCAAGGGACAAACATGGGAATCATAGAAGGAAGAAGATTAATGAATGAACATAGCAATATAGATTCTGACGTTGAAAATATATTAAATGATTTCGTTGTAATGCAAGAAGACAGTGTTGAAACTTTGAAGAAATATCTATAATCTTAATAAAACTTTAACTTTTTCTTAAAAGTATATTAATAACTTTATTGTACAATCAAGATATATCTTCAAGGAGGATTAGAAATGAGAAGAAAGAAGAAAAAGAAGTTTAATAAGAAAAAATTATTTTTATCAATATCTATACTTGTAATTTTACCATTTGCATCTATAAAATTAAGCAAAATTGCTATAGAAGCATACTCCCTTGGGACAAACTCTACAAGTTCCACAAGTCCAATTACAATATCTGAAAATGATGCCAAATATGGGATAATTAAAGAAGATATAAATGAAAAATATCTTGGGAAGCGGACAAGAAAAAGTAAAAGATCAAGATGGATTTTTTACAACTTTTACAACAAAAAATAATAAAAAATATATAGAATACAAACAAAACTTGAAATCAAGTTGGAATAATAACCCATACTGGGATCGGCACTATGGAAACAAGTCGGATGTGGAATTACAGCAATGTCAATCATTTTGAGTGGATATGGTAAAAACTATACACCTGAAGATTTAAGGCAGAAATATTATCCCGTTTTGAACGGAGAAAATATCTCAAAAGAACTTGAAAATACATTCGGATTATCTAATACAGATTTCTTTTATGACAGTGTTCACCTTTCTAATGAATATATAGAAGAATACCTAGAAACAAACAGACCTATTCTTGTTTGTGTGTGGAATAAATATCAAGAAAATCGTTGGACTACTGCTTCACATTACCTAGCATTGCTTGCCTCAGATGGAGATGGAAAAGTATATATTTCTAATCCAAATGGTCTTGTAAACGATAGCAAGAGTTCTGGTTGGTATGATATAGATGAAATTACTCCTTACATTGCAAAAGCTTTATTTATAGAAAATTACTAAATTACCACTTTATAAAAGCCCAAATATCATTGAGTAAAACTACTTGATATTTGGGCTTTATTTTAATAAAATCTATTAAATGTTTCTCTTGTTGAGCAGAATTTATCTGCTATGCAAACTATCTTTGCTTCCAAAGATTTTGGAAATTTCGTAATTGTAAGTGGCCACATGTGTGATTCTATAATTTCTTTTGTTTCATCATTTATATTATAGTATTTTTGTGCATTTATACTTGCAATTTGTGGATGATGAAAACCATGTAATCTTGGATGATCATTCTTGTCATGCCAATCATATAAAAAGAAATCATGAAACATGGCCCCAACAACTAAAACATCATAGTCGATTTTGCTATTAAATTTTCTTTCACAAAATCTAGCTATCATGAAACTTACATAAGCTACATTCCTTGAATGTATATATACATTTGTTTTTCCATGTTGTATGTATTTGCTTAGCATTTTTTGTATTTTAACATATTTTTTTATTTGCATTACATACAGCATAAATTTTCTCTTCTCGTTAATCATACTATTTTTTCCTTTATCTCATATATATTAATTATATCACAAAATAATATTAAATTCCATAACTTATTATATTATTTCTCTAATATTATAGTAACAGGTCCATCATTTAAAAGCTCTACTTTCATGTCAGCTCCGAACACACCACTTTCGACATTCAAGCCATACTCACTACATTTTTTCTTGAAATATTCATAAAGTTCATTTGCAAGTTCTGGATTTCCTGCATCTGTAAAACTTGGTCTATTACCTTTTGTTGTATCTGCATATAAAGTAAACTGTGATATTATTAATAATTCACCATTTATATCTTTTACCGATAAATTCATTTTATTATTTTCATCTTTAAATATTCTTGAATTTACTAATTTTTTTGCTAAATAATCTGCCTCAGCTTCTGTGTCTGTATGAGTAACACCTAATAATACTAAAAGTCCTTCTTTTATTGATCCTACAGTTTTGCCATCTACTTTTACGCTGGCCTGTTTAACCCTTTGTATTACAAGTTTCATTTATTATTATCCTCTGCTTTCTTTGTTTTAGTCTTATTTTTGTTTTTTGGTTTAACCTTATCCCTTATAAATAAATTAATGCTTCTTTTTAATTGATTAGTACGAACAAGTTGCGTCTTTTTATATTCTTTTAATTGTTCTTCAATTACTTTCATATTATTGTTAATTGCAAATATAAAAGAATACTTTTGTTTTGTTTTTGCAGCTTGATCAAATATGCTTGCTTTTAATTCTTCATATTTTACGATAAGATCTTTCTCTTTTGCAAACTTCCTTATTTTTACGATTAATTGCGTACTATATACAGTATCTATTACGATAACTCCAAAGAAAAATCCTATTACAAATGAAAAAGCTAAATTATCTTCTAGCCAGTGTAATGAGTCTACAATATATGGATTTACCAAATAATAATATATTGCACCTAGGACTCCCCATAAAAGCATATAAAGTGGACAGATAAGTCCATCTATATTGCCCCATTCATTTGAATAGTCCCAAAGTTTGACTCCCATGCCTTTTATGAAAATCAAACCAGCTATGTATTCAATTGCAGTTACTGTTAACATCATAATTATAATTAATAATATTTCATTTATTTGTAACTGTGAAAGTAAATAAAATACACATAGGCCAAATCCATATAAAGGCAAATATGGTCCTACCAAGAATCCTGGGTTTATCCATTTCCCTTTTGATATTATTCTTCTATAAAATAATTCAAGAATCCATCCTCCTACACTTCCTATGAAAAATAGGAAAGCTAGTACTAAAAATACATTCATTTTATCCCCTTCTTTTATTAATATGTATTTTCAATACTTAATATTTTAACATATTATCATTAAAAATAAAAGTACTTATTGAAATATTTGACATAAAGTTGTATAATATATATAACTGCGATGGAAATTCCTAGCAGTTGAAGAGTAAGGAAAGCATGGCACCTACATCAAGGAGGATTCTATGATAGGAAGAATTAATTTAAGGGTTAATTTTTCACGGCGGATCGAAGAAATAGGATTCATTACTCGTAAAGAGTATCTGCTCCATTATCTCAATGAAGCAAAAAATCTTGTTGTCTTCGGTGAGACTCAAGAATGTGTTATTAACGGATTCTTCTATCCCAATGATATTATGGTGATAGACAATTTCGTCAAGGAGAATCCGGAGATCACTGTTGGCCATTCCTACCCGAATCGTAAAGGTGGTCATTGCACCATCTCAATCGTAAAAGCAAATCAGTGATGAAGCCTTAAAAAGCTTCTTCACACATTTGAGCTATGCTTTCCTTCTCAGTATAGGCTTCATTGAGGCCTAAAAAAGAACCATATAGTCAAAATGAATTCTTCAGTTTGGCTATATGGTTTTCTAATTTTATAAATATATAATTCTAGTTTCTTTTGAATTTATAGAAATATGGTAAAATATCTGGGAAATAATATTTGACAAGTAAATTTTCCCCACTTGTTGTTCTTACTGTTACATTTGGATAAAATTTAACCATAAATTCATCTCCCCAAAGTGTATATATTATTTTGGATAGTGTTTCATTTTTATTATATAGATAATCATATTTTTGCACTACCTGCTCTTTATTTTTGACATCTATGTTATTATTTACTATTACCCTAGTTAGATACGCATCAAGAGCAAAAGTTGATAAAAGGAAATCTATAAATAATAAAATGATTACAGTTAAAACTAAGGTCTTCAATATTTTTATATTAAATTTTCCCTTGATCCAATCTATAAATTTATCTATTTTTGGATTTACAATTTTTATTAGATATAATGCAAGCAATCCCCAAATAAGTGAATAAATAAGAGAAATTCTTCCATTTAAATTTAAAAATTCGCCTGAATAATCCCACCAACTTGTATTAAATACTTTATCTCCTATTAAACTTACTGTATATTCTGTTATGCTTCCGTACGATTAATCCACCAAAAAATAACCTATGTCCTTGATCTTTAAATCTATTTAAAGAACATATCATGATAACTGCACCTATTCCATATATTGCAGAAAATGGCCCATAGATAAAGCTTTGCCTTGATTCTATTACCCCATACAAAATAAGTGCATAGAAAAATTCGATAACAAATCCTATAACGCTATAGATTATAAAATATGAAAATAATCTCCAAATGCTGATTCCTGATATTTTCATAGAAACATCTCCTTGAAGAATATTATATCTTAATGCAATGAATTTTGCAAATAATAAAAAAAATCAAGATAGTAATAATATTTATTTAAAAGAGATGCGTAGCGACCAACCGTAGCGAAGCGAAGGGCGATTTTTGCAGCCTACAAATTTTTAATTTTAATGGAGGCTGCAAACGACAAATCTCTTGAAAAATAAATATTATTACTATCTTGTTTGTTATAAAATTGACTATTTTGTCTCTATGTTCATCTTTTTCAATTCTTCAAATCTCTTGATCTTATTTGTAGTAGTTTTAGCAAATTCCTCATCTGACATGATTAAATTTTTAACATACTTGTATTTTGGAAATAATTTATTAGTTTCCTTGATTTTATTCCAAACTAAATCTCTAAGTTCATCTTGATTCAAATTTGGATATTTTTCTTTTGCTACTTCCTGATCATATTTTACTTTTACAGATAAAACAACATCATCTTTTTTTGGAAGTCCAAAAACTAAGCAATCTTGAACCAAATCTATTTTATTTATATGCTCTTCAATTTCTTCTGGAAAAATTTTCTTTCCATTCTTTAAAACGATTATGTTCTTTTTTCTTCCTGTAATGTATACAAATCCAGCATCATCAATATATCCATAATCTCCTGTATATAGCCATCCATCTTTTAAAACTTTTTTTGTAGATTCTGGATCTTGATAATATCCCATCATAATATTTGGACCTTTTGCTACTATCTCGCCTATTTCATCTTGATTTTTATCTGCTATTCTTATTTGTACATTTTTCATTGGGAAACCGATTGAACCATAACGTCTATATTTATAGTTTTCAGCACAAAGGACAGGTGATGCTTCTGTTAGTCCATATCCTTGTACAGTCAAAATTCCTAAATCATTAAGTCCTTTTTCCACTTTTTTATCTAAGCTTGCAGCTCCACTGATTACAAATCTTAGTCCTCCGAAGCTCATCTATTATTTCTTGAAAAACTTTTCTTCTAATATCAATTCCAAATTTTAGAAGTATTTTTGTAAATATTTTTGCTATCTTGACTAGTGTAGTTTTTCCTTTTTTCTCTATTCCCTCTTCTATTTTCTTATATATAGTTTCAATTAATATTGGAACTCCTACAAAAAATGTTATATGATATTCTTTCAAATTTTGAGCAATATATCTTAATCC
>CANQMI010000038.1 GCA_947624905.1 uncultured Clostridia bacterium | reverse complement strand
ATTTATATAATCATGGAATGAAAAATATTATTTTTCCTAATATTGATAAAATATTAGAACAATTATTATAATTTTTTCTTTATCGTAGTTAAATAAATAGCAAAATGAAATTAAATAATAGGAGTGAAGTAATAATGGATAATTATTTTATAATACACGGAAGTTTTGGAAGTCCGTTTGGAAACTGGTTTAGTTGGTTATATGATTTCTTATCTAGTGATGGAAAACAAGTATATGTACCACAATTTCCAATAGGTGTAGACTATCAAAATTATGATAACTGGAGCAAATTGTTAAAATATTATTTGGAATTAGGATTAATAAATAAAAATACAATTATAATAGCTCATAGCATAGCACCTGTATTTGTTTCTAAATTTTTGACAGAAAACAAAGTTAAAGTGAAGAAACTTATATTTGTATGTGGATTTAATAATTATTTAGGAATAAATGAAGAATATGATACAGTTAATAAAACAATGTATTTTGATAATTTGCAAGATATAAAACAACTTGTAAATGAAATAATATGTTTTTATTCAAATAATGATCCATATGTAAAATATGAAGTTGAAAAAGAATTTGCCAACACTATTGCAACAGAACAAATTTGCATTCAAAATGCAGGACACATAAATAGTGAGAGTGGATATGATACTTTTGAAGATATAGTAAGTTATTTATAGTAAAAAAGCAAAAACCTTGCACAAATTAACTTTTCCGTTTATATGAGTCAATATAAAATTTAGAATAGTAAAAAATTGCTAGAGTAGGAGAGAGGGGCGGTTTTGAAAAAATAGATATTTTAAGTTAAATAAATTAAGGTTTAATCTCCTATAAAAATATTTCTAAAAAATTTTTTATAAAACAAAACAAAATCATAAAAATATAATTTATAATTTATAATCAAGATTTTGAAAATTTAAAATTTATAATTAAGAACAATTAAATTTCAAAAGCGAACATTTGTTATAATTAAAATTTTAGAAAATTAAATGTAATTTTATAAATATTTTATGAAATTTTAAAAATAAATTTCTATTTATAATATTATATAATAATTTCATTTTATAAAGCTTCAAAATCGATTTTAAGACATTTTTATATTTAACTCATAAAATTAATCATTTGAAATTTAATTTGGACATTTATAAATTATTACTAATATGATGTAAATTTAGTAAAATATTGTAAAATCAAGGTTTTTTGAAAACTATTGAAAAATGGCTAAAAAAACGACGCACGAGAATCGATTTTAAGCCGTTTTTAAAAAAAGGTAATATAACTTGTTGTCTATAAATTAGGGCAAAATACTGAAATATAAGGATTTAATCAATTTTAGTAAAAATATTATAAGAATTATATAAAATTTTATATAACTAATTAATAAATTATAAAATGATAGTAAATAACTAGAAAACCTAAAAATATTGACGCGTGAGAATCAAATATAAGATGTTTTTATAAAAAAGGCATATAGTTTGTTGAGTAAGAAAACCTGTAAAAGGCTTAAAAACAGCGAGATAGGACCTTATATCAAAAAAGTCCTATCTCTATTTGCACAAAAGTTTCATTTTGTGCAATGTTATGTCTAACTAAAATAAGGGCTTTTTCTCTCCCTCTTCTCTTCCTTTTGACCATACAAAAAAATAACGAAAACAACAAATAAGCTTCTTTTATTTTAATTTATATTTAATATATCATATATATAATTTCTTTGCCAATACATTTTAAGCAATTTCTTTATTTTTTCTCATATCTACGTTATTTGATGCTTTGCAATACAAAACATGCTCATAAGTATTTCTAATCAAAAATTTTTCTGTAGATTCCTCTTCAGTTAAAGATGTGCTTTATGTCCTTGTTACTTAAACTAGCTCTCCCCTTCCTTTACTCGATTTTAATCAATTCACGGAAAGAATCACGATTTTTTTGAAAATATTTCTCAAGAAAATCATAAATTTTCATCCATAATGGTTCTATAAGAGTCATTCTTACATATTCTACTCCTGCACAGAACAAATATATAGCCACTACGCTAAATATTGCATGTAAAATCAAAAAGCTTGAACGATAGTAAATATTACATTTCACGATTATATTCCATAAAAATGGTCTTACTAGAAAATTATCATTTAGCAGATATATACCAAAAGAACACTTAGCAACCTCATTTATAATTGGATTTACAAATGGCTTTTTAGTAGCAAAATATATAAACATAGTTACAGATATAATTAAAACTATAAAAGAGTTAAAATTTGAAAAATATGTACTTTTGGAAATTACGATTAAATTATTTATGCTCTCTCCTAGTTTAGTAATACCTACAGTTGATAGAATTAATATGATGCTTGAAATACATAGAATGATTTTATTTTTTTTGACATTTATATCTTCAAGATTAACATATAATCTGATGTATGCTGCAATACAATATAATACAATAAACCAACCCAAGTTATTAAAGCCCAAAGTATTCTTTGCAAAAGTAGCTAAAATTGACCACATGAAAACCATTAAAAGAATAAATTTTTCTAATTCTTTTTTCTCTAAACTATGAATGAATTTATTTAGATATGGTGAAATAATCATCAAAGTTATATAGCTTGTTACAAACCAATAACTTGATAACATTATTGGAAATATAGACTTTAGAATTATGTGAAATTTAATAGTATAAATTCCATTGAAAATAGTACAAAATATCAATAATGCACCAGCAGAATAAAAGAAAACTTGACCTACGATTTTCCATAGCTTTTTGATAGTAAATTTATTATTAATCATGAAGTACCCAGATAATAGTATAAAACATGATACCCCTATCTTCCCTCCTAGAGACAATATATCTAATATATAGCTATTAAATGATGTATCAAGATATACTGCTTGTGAAAATCCATGAACAGCATAATGATGAGCAATAATAAGAATTATACTTATTATTCTTAATAATTCTAAATTAGAATACCTTTTACCAGAATTACTTTTATCCAATTTATTTAAACACCTCTTTTAGTCATTTGTTAATATTTTCTTTAATTCATTCAAGTCTAATTCTAATACGAGCGCAATAGCAATTAATTCAAAATCTTTAATCATAAGTTGATTCTTTTCCATAAGCAAAAGTTCATCTCTGTTGATGTTTATACCTAGAAGCTCTAGCTTTGTACATAGTTCTGTCTTTGTCATATTCTTTTTTTCACGTGCTATTTTGATTAAATTTCCAGAGATATTTTTATGATTATTATATTTTTTTATCATATTATTCACCTTTTAAACACAGATATAAATAAATTTTATGCCAAAATGCAAATAATAATACGTAGATAAACTACGTATTATCGAAAAAAGTCGAAATATTAGAAGATGAATAATTACTATTAAATCTTTTTATTTTTCTTATTATTTATTATTACATTTATTTCAGCCCCTAACAAAATTACATATATAATTGCATATAACCACATCATAATCAAAATAACTGTGGTAAGACTTCCATAAATTATAGAAAAATTTGTGAATATATCAATATATATAGAGAAAAAGTAAGAAAGCGCAAACCACCCGAACGGATGCAAAAAGTGCTCCTGGTATTTGATTTTTTAGCTTATTTTCATTTTTATCTGGAACAAATCGATACACTAGAACAAAAATTACAAATAATGATACTATTACTATTAAACTTCTTATATCTAAAATAAAATTTATAACTTCACCAAATAGAATAAAATTATCTTGTATGGCTATGCTTATTTTATTTCCAAAAACTAAAAGTACTAATGACATTATGATTGCAAAAATTATAATAATAGTCCCTACTATTCCCTTGATTCTAAGAAACACAAAATTATCTTTATTTTCACTTCTATATATTGAAGAAAGTCCCAAAGTAAGAGCATAAAAACTATTTGCTGCTGACCAAAGTGTAAAAATTGCTGATAAAGATACAGTTTGAAAAGATTTTGAATATACTTCTTGAATAATATCAACTACACTATTTTTAGTAACTGTTGGTAAAAGAGCCTCAAGCATATACTCAAATGTTGCCCTGTCTATATTCATGTATTTAATTAAACTAAGCAATAGTATAATAAATGGAATAAATGATAAGAATGTAAAATATGCACATTTAGCAGCATATTCGCTTACATGATCTTCGTTTACTTTTTGAAAAAAATTATCGACATGTTCAAGAATTTTAATTTTCAATTATTAACTTCCTCCTACTTTATATTATTTTCAGAAAAAGTTAAAAATAACCACTATTATAAATAAATAGTGGTTATAAAATATATTTTATTTGTAATTTCTTAGATAATAGTCCATTTTATCAAGAAAATCTTGATTGTTTTTGCTGATAACCATTTGACTTAATAGTTGCTCAGTTACATCTGAAACTGGTAAGCTTGATAGTGCCTTCCTTAAAGCAAATACTGTATCAAGTTCTTTTGGAGTTAATAATTTTTCTTCTCTTCTTGTTCCAGATTTATTTATATCTATTGCTGGGAAAATACGTTTTTCAGACAATTTTCTGTCAAGATGTACTTCCATATTTCCTGTACCTTTAAACTCTTCAAAGATTATATCATCCATTTTACTTCCTGTTTCAATTAATGCTGTTGCAAGTATTGTCAAGCTTCCACCATTTTCAATATTTCTTGCTGCTCCAAAAAATCTTTTTGGTTTATGAAGAGCTGTTGGATCAAGTCCACCTGATAAAGTTTTTCCAGATGCAGGAACAACAATGTTATATGCCCTTGCAAGCCTAGTTATACTATCAAGTAAAATTACAACATCTCTATTTTGTTCAGTTAATCTTTTTGCTCTTTCAAGTACCATCTCTGCAACTTTTATGTGATGTTCTGGAAGTTCATCAAATGTAGAATAAATAACATCTCCCTTGATAGAACGTTTCATATCAGTAACTTCTTCTGGCCTTTCGTCTATCAAAAGTACTATTAACTCTACATCAGGATTGTTAGTTGTGATACTATTAGCTATTTTTTTCAAAAGTGTTGTCTTTCCTACTTTTGGAGGTGCAACAATCATTCCCCTCTGCCCTTTTCCGATAGGAGAAATCAAATCGATTATTCTCATAGCTAATTCATTCTGAGTAGTTTCAAGTTTTAATTTTTCTTCTGGATGTATTGGTATTAGTTCATCAAAATTTTTCCTTTTCATAGCCACATCAGGAGAATCTCCATTGACATCTCCAACAAATATTAATGCAGGAAATTTTTCTCCTTCTTTAGGGAATCTAGCAATACCTTTTATTTTATCACCTGTATTTAATCTAAATCTTTTAATTTGTATAGGAGAAATATAAACATCTTTATTGCTTGACAAGTAGTTATCTCCTCTTAAAAATCCATATCCATCAGGCAAAACTTCAAGGATTCCTTCGACAATAGCATCATCTTCATTAGTTATTTTATAGCTATCTCCATTTGAAGAAGTATCTTCTACAGAATTTTGCTTTTTATCCTGGTTTTCTGTCTCAATTAATAATTCAATTAATTCGTTCTTTTTCAATTTGCTTATGTTTTTTAATCCTCTTTCTTTTGCAATTTTTCGTAAATCTGTAAGCTGCATATTATCATACATATAAATTGCCCCCTATACGTTTATATATTATATATTATTTTTAAAATAAAATGGAAAAAGTCAAGAATAAAAATTTATAGATGTTCATCTAAAATTGTAACAAAATTTAAATTTTATTATGTAAGTAAATGAGAATCAAGATATACATGTAATTAATTACCTACATCTATATAAACCTTTTCATTTGGTTTATACATATTTAACTTTTCTCTAGCTATTTTTTCTATGTAGTCCAAAGAGCTTGTACTTTCTTTTAAAGAAAGTAAAGAGTCTTTACGTTCGTTAGCCTCTTCAATTTCTTTCTCAGTTGCATAAATATTGTCTTGATAAATATTTAGTTGTTTTTGTTGATTTATTAATATAATTGCTGCATATAAAATACAAACAATTATCAACACTTTCTTGAACAATTTTTTAATATTTATTTTCATCTGTACTCTCTTTTCTTAAATTTATCTTGAGCTAATTATAGTTATTACTTATATATTTCTACATAATTATTTAAAATCCTTCTTTATTCTCTATAATTTTACCATTTTTCTTACTTTTATGCAAATTCTGTATCTTATGAAAAACGCTTTTGACAGCTCTTATAAAAAATAATATAGGTCTGACAATTAATTTTTTAATAAAATTATATATTTTCTTTAATGGATAAGCGATTATATTGCATATATATTCTAGAATCTTTTTTACAGCATTTATAATTTTAACAGAGATTTTGATAATAAATTTACTAAAAAACAACATATATATGGCAATACCTAAAAATATTCCTATAAAGATATATAATCTAAACTGTCCATTATTAAATTTAAATATTGAATACATTAAAAGCAATGCTGACAACATCCAAAACAGAATATCTTCAAGTGATGTTATAAAATTAGAGGTTTTAAAGCTTCTTCTTGATATTCTAAATACATCAAATATAATGCCAATTAAAATGCCATTTAGTATGAATATCATAAATAAATAAGCTTGATTTATAGCATCAATATCCAAATTTTTCACCTTCTACTTATTTAAAGATTTTGCTAATAAAACTTCCTGATTTATCCTTGACTAAATCTTTATCGCTATAACTCAAAGAATTAATCTCTCCTTCTACTATAACTTCAGATGTATCAATACTTAATTTATTAATTTTAAGATTCTCTCCTTTTACAGTAAGCAATCCGAAGTTCAGTTTCTACCATAACTACTTGATCATCAAAACTTAATACATCAAGAACTCCTGATATGCTGAGTTTCTCTCTATTTTCTAATATTAAATTTTGAATAGTTGTTTGAGATAAATTTTTTCTTTCTTCAAGTGTCATATTACATTCTCCCTTCAATATTTTCAAGTATATAATTATATATATTCACGTCTTGTCTTATTTAGAACAATAAAAAAAGTACATTTTACTGTACTTTTTTTATGTATTAAACATTTTTTTTAGATAAGCTTCAATAAAATCATTAATCTCTCCGATTCATTACCGCTTCAACATTTCCCACCTCATAATTGGTTCTGTGATCTTTAACAAGAGTATATGGACAAAATACATAAGATCTTATTTGACTTCCCCATGCTATATCTTTTTGAATTCCTTTCAAATCCTCTATCTTATCTTTATTTTCTTTTTCCTTTAAATCCAACAATTTAGATTTAAGCATTTTCATTGCAGTCTCTTTATTTTGAAGCTGAGAACGTTCAGATTGACAAGAGGTTACTATATTTGTTGGTATGTGAGTTATTCTAACAGCTGAAGATGTTTTATTTATATGCTGTCCCCCTGCACCTGATGAACGATAAGTATCTATTCTTAGATCATCTGGATTGATTTCAAGATCAATATCATCTGCTATCTCAGGTAAAACTTCGACAGATGCAAAAGATGTATGTCTTCTTCCACCTGCATCAAAAGGAGAAATCCTAATGAGCCTATGAACTCCCATTTCACTTTTTAAATATCCATACGCATATTCACCCATAATAACAGCAGTTACACTTTTAATTCCTGCCTCTTCCCCTTCAAGGTATTCAGTTTCTTTAACTGTATATCCATTATTTGCAGCCCATCTACAATACATTCTATAAAGCATTTGTACCCAATCTTGTGATTCAGTTCCACCTGCTCCTGGATGTAAAGTTATAATTGCATTATTCTTATCAAATTTTCCAGAGAGAAACATTTTAATTTCCATTTTATCTAAATCTTTGCCTAACGCTTTTGTTTTTTCTTCAAGTTCTGAAGCTAAATCCTGATCATTTTCAATCAATAGAAAGTCATTCATCTCCAATAAACTATCTAAATTTTGCTTGATAGCTTTCATTCCGTTATACCTTGACTTTATTTCCTTGATTTCCTGTAAAATTGCATTTGATCTTTTTGTATCATTCCAAAATCCATCTGATAAAGTTTGAGATTCTAATTCAGCTAATTTGTTCTCCAATTCTTCTATCTTCCCTATTGAATTTTCTAAACTATTGTATCTTTCTTTCATGTCTTGTAAAATTCGTTTATTTTCATCAAGACCTATCATAGATAACCTCCTTATAGATATTAATTATACTTGAATTTTCCGTTTATTTCAAGTAGGATGAGCATTTTTTTATTTGGTCATGCACAATAATTTATTTTCCACATATACTTGATTATGTGAAAAATGGAGGTGTTTGGCCAATTTATGCTAGGTGCACTTACAATATCTGGCTTTCTTGCTTTTCTAAAGGGAGCTACTTTTGCAGTTGGATATATACAAAGTTCTAACTTGTTTCCAGAGCCACTAAGCTCAGAAGAAGAAAAAGAATTTTTAATTAAACTAAAAGAGGGAGACGAAGATGCAAGAAACATATTAATTGAAAGAAATTTAAGGTTAGTTGCTCATGTTTCTAAAAAGTACGCTTCCACAAACATAGATCAAGATGATTTAATTTCTATCGGTACAATTGGACTTATAAAAGGTATAAATAGTTTTGATATGAGTAAAAATATAAGACTGGCTACATATGTTGCTAGGTGTATAGAAAATGAAATATTGATGTTTTTAAGGAGCTCTAAAAAAACAAAAGCTGAAGTTTATTTAAATGAACCTATTCGGCAAAGATAAAGATGATAATGAAATAACTTTACTGGAAATTCTTGAGAATGATGAAAGAAGCATAGAAGATGAAATTGATCTAAAACTCAAGACAAAAAAGTTATTTCAAAAAATGGATGAAGTCTTGAAACCAAGAGAAAAATTTATTCTGGAAATGCGTTTTGGTTTAAATGGACATGTCCCCAAAACACAGAATGAAATTGCAAAACTTCTTGGCATTAGTCGTAGTTATGTTTCAAGAATTGAAACTAAGGCCATAAATAAACTAAGCAAAGAGTTTCAAGAGTAATACTTATAATTCTTTTATGTACCAAACATCACAAGCATAGTGAGCCGTTTGAATATAGGGTTTATCCAAAGAGATAAATCCATATTTTTTATAAAATTTATTTGCAGCTATCATGTTACTTAATGTTTCTATATAACACTTTTTATAATAAAGTTTTGCATAATCTAATGCTATTTTCATAAGCTCGTGAGCTACCCCTGTTCCCCTTGTTTCCTTTAATAGATACATTTTTTGTAGCTCGCACACATCATCTGTTCCTTGTAGTTTTCCAAATTGTCTTTTTCTTCTATTAATCTTATTTTATATTCCATTTATTTTTTCCTTCTTATAATCCAGTTATTTTCACACTTTATAGGCAAGTGCATTTTAACTAACTGCCCCTTCTTTCCTGGACTTACACTCTCTATTTCTTCATCAGTCTCTGCATCCCATAATCTATCTATTTTAAATTTGAATACATCAATTGTTCCTGGGATTATTATTTCTAAAGTATCCCCTACAAATAATTTATTCTTGATTTCTATTGTAGATTTATCATTATCATATTCTACAATTTTTCCTCCAAATTCATAATCAGGATTATATTGCTTTCCTTCAAATTCTTGAAAATCTTTATTATTTCTATCATTAAAATAAAATGTGGTTAGACTTCTTGTTTTAACCTTATCTATTTCTGTGAGGTATTTTGTATAGTCGTATTTTCCTGGATCTTTAAAATAATCGTCAATAGCTGTTCTATATGCGTTTATGATACTTGCTAAATAGTATTCTGTTTTTAGCCTTCCTTCAATCTTTAAACTATCTACACCCATTTCTATAATTTCAGGTAGTTCCTTTATTAGGCATAAATCCTTTGAAGAAAATATATATGTACCCTTATCATCATATTCGATAGGCATTAGATTTCCTGGATTATTTCTTTCTTCAGCATAAATATTATATGCCCATCTACAACTTTGTGCACAGTCGCCCAAATTTGCGCTCCTTGACGCTAAGAAATCACTCAAGAAACATCTACCAGAATATCCAAAACATAGTGCTCCATGGACGAATATTTCTGTTTCAAGCCCCATTGGAGTGTTATCTATTATATCTTTAATCTGCTCTTTATTTAGCTCTCTTCCAAGAATTACTCTTTTAGCTCCATTTCTATACCAAAACATAGCAGAATGTGCACTTACGGTGTTTGCCTGTGTACTTATATGTATATCAACATCTGGTGCTTCTTCTTTTACAATGTCTAAAACTCCACCATCTGATAAAATTATACCATCTACTTTAAGTTTATTTAACATTCTGGCTTGTTTTTTTATTTCTTCATAATGTTCATCTAAAGCATATATATTTATTGTTGCATATACTTTTTTCCCAATATTATGTGCATATAATATTATATTTTCTAAATCAGTATTGTCTACCTCTGCCCTGCTTCTTAAAGATAAAGAAGCGGTTCCGCAATAAATTGCATCTGCTCCATATAGAAAAGCAATTTTAGCTTTTTCAAAAGAACCTGCTGGTGCTAGTAATTCTGGTTTCTTCATATAAACCTCCATATATTAATTATTCATCTCAATTATATTATATATTTATATAAAATTCAATAGTATATTTTATGAAAACTATTGACTTTTTATGTAAAACGGTATATAATAATTAACGTATTTGGGCATTGCCCAAAAATAGGTATACCAGATTAATAGGATATATCGCACACATCAAGAGGAGTGCGTGTCCTTGGTGGGACCTCTATACTTCAAGAAAGGGGGAACGAAATGTTCGCCACTTTATGTGGGCTTGAATGGATACGGCTTGT
>CANQMI010000037.1 GCA_947624905.1 uncultured Clostridia bacterium | reverse complement strand
AAATAACATTATAAACAATGAAACAACTACAGTCATTGTCAAATAAATATTTGAAACAGCCATAGCAATAAATACTATAACTATTGTCATTATAGATGCTAATAATTGTGGAAAGCTCTGTGAAATCATCTGATTTAACGTATCTGCATCATTTGTATAATGACTCATTATATCTCCATGTGTATGTGTATCAAAATATTTTATAGGTAATCTTTGCATTTTTTCAAACATATCATCACGAATCTTTTTTAGAGTTCCTTGAGATATTCTAACCATTACTCTGGTATAAATAAAAATTGTAAACACTCCAAGAATATATAATAGGGCCATTACCCCTACTGCCTTGAAGAAAGGTATTAATACTGGGTTTTCTTCCCCTATTAATGGAGTTATATAGTTATCAATTAAATTTTCAAGATATAAAGATGCTGCTGTATTTGCAATAGTATTCACAATGATACATATTACAACTATTACAAGAAGAACTTTATTACTTTTTGTCATATATCCAAAAACTCTTTTTGCAGTTTTTAAATCTAATTTTGGTCTAGGAGTACCTTGTTTGTTATTCTCCATCAGTATTTCCTCCTTTCGTTTGTGATTCATATACATCCTTGTAAATTTCATTGCTTTCTAATAATTCTTGATGCGTTCCAAATCCGTTTATTTCTCCATTTTCCATTACGATAATTTTATCTGCATCCTCTACTGATGATACTCTTTGAGCAATTATAATCTTAGTTGTGTTAGGTAATTCTTCTTTAAATGCTTTTCTTATCAAGCTATCTGTTTTAGTATCAACAGCACTTGTAGAATCGTCAAGAATTAATATTTTTGGCTTTTTAAGTAATGCTCTTGCGATACAAAGTCTCTGTTTTTGTCCTCCTGATACATTCGTTCCACCTTGATCTATATATGTATCATATTTATCTGGAAATTGCATTATAAATTCATCTGCTTGGGCCTGTTTGCAAGCTTCTATTAACTCTTGATCAGTTGCATTTTCATTACCCCAGCGCAAATTTTCTTTTATTGTTCCTGAAAACAATACATTTTTTTGTAATACCATTGCGACTTGATTTCTTAGTGCTTTTATATCATAATCTCTTACATCTATTCCTCCAACTTTTACGCATCCTTCTGTTACATCATATAGTCTTGGAATTAGTTGTACAAGTGTCGTTTTAGCACTTCCTGTTCCACCTATTATTCCTACTGTTTCTCCTGCCTTGATATTTAAATTTACATCTTTTAAACATAGTCTAGTTTTATCATTTACATAGCTAAAACTTACATTTTCAAAAGAAATATCTCCGTTTTTTACTTGATATATAGGGTTATCGTTATCTTTTAAATCACTTTCTTCATCAAGAATTTCTACTATTCTTTCTGCTGATGCTCTTGATATCATAATCATAACAAGTACCATTGAAAGCATCATAAGAGACATAAGCATTTGCATTGCATAAGAAATCATACTTGTTAATTCTCCTGTTGTTAGTGATGTATTTATTATTAATTGTCCTCCGATTAAAGAGATTAAAACAATAACTGTATCAACTGTAAATTGCATCAATGGGCTGTTTAAAGCGACTAATTTTTCTGCCTTTGAGAAATTAACAAATATCCTATTAGAAGTTTCATTGAATTTCTTGATTTCTTTATCCTCTGTTACATAAGATTTTACAACTCTTATTCCTCTTACATTTTCCTCTACTCTCTCATTCAAGTCATCATATATCTTGAAAGTTTTTTCAAATAGTGGGTGTGCCTTTGTTGCAATTATATATAGACCAACTGCTAAAAATGGTGTCATTACTAAAAATATTAAAGATATTTTAGCACTTACAGTAAATGCCATTATTAATGAAAATACTAAAAGTAATGGGCTTTTTATTGCAGTTCTTATAATCATTTGAAATGCCATCTGTACATTCATTACATCAGTTGTATGTCTTGTAACAATACTTGCTGTTGAAAATTTATCTATATTTGAAAAAGAAAAATCTTGAACATTATAATAAATGCTCTTTCTTAAATTCTTTCCAAATCCTGCTGATGCTTTTGATGCAATTCTTCCTGATATAATTCCAAATACTAATGATGCAACTGATGCAATTGCTAAAATTGTTCCTATCTTATATATTTCATTAATATTTCCTTGATCAATACCATTGTCTATTAAATAGGCCATCAAGAATGGAATCAACACCTCCATAATAGTTTCCAGAGCTACAAATATTGGTGCTAAAATTGCATCTTTTTTATATTCATTTAATGGTTTTAATAACTTTTTTATCACTTTTTTTACCTCCCTTGAGTATATCCCCTTATATATATGTTTTACTTTGTTATTTCCTCAAATATTGCTTTTGCCTTTGGTAAAAGGTAATGACTTCCACCTTATTTTCAACTCCATCTACCATGCTGATTAATAGAGCTTGATTACTTGAATTTTCATCTGCTATGAAACAATTAAACCAACCTATTTCTGCTCCATTTTCATCTTTTGAAGTTTTAAGTTCAGCTGTTCCTGTTTTTCCTGCAATTTTTACTCCATCTATTTTTGCTGAATGAGCAGTTCCATCTGGATTTTCCACAACTTGTATTAAATCTTCCTTGATTGTATTTGCTGTATCTTGTGAGAATGCTCCTTCTATATAATACTCAGGTGTTTTATTTGCTTGGTATTCTATATATGGTTTAATCATATTTCCTTGATTTACAAATGCAGAATAAATTGATGCTATATGTACTGGATTTACTAAAACCTGTCCTTGTCCATATCCTGTATCTGCAAGCCCAGTTTCACTTTCAAAGGTATTGTTGTTTGCGTATTGTGATGCACTCATTGCCTGTTCAAAATTTATAGATTTATTAAAGCCTATTCTATTTAATTCGCTTGCGAGTGTTTTTGCTCCTATCTTTAGAGCTGTCTTTGCAAAAAATATATTATCAGAATAAATCAAAGCATTTTGTAGATTTGCTTTTCCTGCATAAGACGTAAGTGTTGTTATATAGTATGTTCCCCAGCTTGAATCTTTTTGCCATTTTGTTCCACTCTTTCCTAAGTCATCATTCGCTGTTATAATTCCTTTTTCAAGAGCTATTGCGCCAATTATTGGTTTAAAAGAAGAGCCAGGAGCAAAAGTTGCTTGATATCTATTGTATAAAGGTTTATCTGCTCTTTCAGATAGATTTTTCCATTTGCTTGAAGTCATTCCTAAAATGTAGTCATTTGTATCATAAGATGGTGTGCTACATATTGCCAAAACTTCACCTGTTTTTGGATTTATAAGGACTGCACATCCCTGATCATTTTTAAATTGTTCATATACATATTTTTGAAGTTCTACATCAAGTGTAAGTTTAATGTCTTCTCCATTTTCTACTTTTTGCTGTGCTACTGTCTCTTTTTTATTTCCTTGACTATCTGTTATGTATATTTCTGCACCATTTTTTCCTCTTAGC
Organism: uncultured Clostridia bacterium; assembly: GCA_947624905.1. GTDB lineage: Bacteria > Bacillota > Clostridia > TANB77 > CAG-508 > JAAWPK01. The sequence goes on along the minus strand of CANQMI010000037.1, from coordinate 7,408 downwards.
CTATCTTCAAATACCTTTTCAAGTCCAGCTTTTCCAATTATGCTGTTTGAAGTATATCCTTTGCTTGAATATTCTTCTAGTTCTTGAGCACTTATTGTTTGTACATATCCTATTAGATGTGCTAATTGTTCTCCGTAGTCATATACTCTAGCTTTAGCATCTGTAATCATAATTCCCTTGATCTGTAATAATTTTTCTTTCAACTCATAATTATTTTTTGATACATTAGTAATTGCGACAAATGTATCATCTTTTACATAGCTTGCTGTTAATAGTGAATTTATTTTCTCTTCTGACATTTCAAGAAGTTCTGCTATTTTTTTAATATCTTCTTCTTTGTTTTCATTCATTTTACCTGGGACTAATCCTACAGAAGAGACTGTTCCTTCTCCTGCAAGTAGTACATTGTTTCTATCATATATATTTCCTCTTTTAGCAGATATAGATGAAACTTTAATCTTTTCATCATCTCCTAGATTAGGAAAGATTAGCTTAGAACTCCATTCAATACTATATTCTTTTTCTTCTATATCTAATATGATTTCATTTGGGAAAGAAATCTTTCCAGCTATTGTATCCATTGACATATCGTATTTAACTTTTGCTTTTCCTTTTTCTAAATCCTCTTTTTCAAGATTATTTATAGTAATATTTGTTGCCTCGATTCCTGTGTATATGTTTTTATTTCTTGTAATAAAGTCTTCTTGACTAATATTTTGTTTTGAACTTGAGCCTAAGAGTTTATACATGCTTTCATATTCACCATTTGCCAAATATGTAAAGTATTCTGTAACCTTGCTCTCTGGATCAGGTTTATGTGAAAAAATCTTGAATCCTATAATTGATACCGCAATTACAATTGCTGCAATTATAAATACGGTTAATATTTTTATTTTGTTCATGTTTTTCATCCTTTCGTCTTTTATATGTTTTTTCGTTTATATGATAGTTAATGGCAATTTCTTCTAAATATAAAACCCCTGCGTTTGGCTACTTTAGAGTAATATTTAAACTATAATTCATAACAACCTTTATGATGTTAAATGTTCAAATAAAATCTTGACGCCAATTATGATTAAAATCAATCCACCTAATAGTTGCGATTTCTTTTCATATTTGTTTCCAAATTTATTGCCTAGTATTACACCTATACCTGATAAAATGAAAGTTATTATTCCAATCATAGATACTGCAAGCAATATATTGACGTCAAAGAATGCAAATGTTATTCCAACAGTCAAAGCATCTATACTAGTTGCTATTGCTAAAATCAACATAGTCTTGAAACTTAAATCATCACTATTTTCATCTTTTTCCTGACTAAATGCTTCTTTTATCATATTTATACCTATGAATGCAAGTAATATAAATGCTATCCAATGGTCTATTTTTGTTACAAAACTTTCAAATCCCTTCCCTAGGAAATATCCAATAACTGGCATACCTGCCTGAAAAATTCCAAAGTATAAGCCAACAATGCCAATTATTTTCCAGTTTATTTTTTTTATAGATAATCCTTTGCAAATTGACACTGCAAATGCGTCCATTGCCAAGCCTATTGAAATTAAAATTATCTCAAATAAAGTCATATTTTTATCCCTTTCTTAGGAATTATACATCATATTTATATTCAACATCTTGAAAAAAAGGATACAATTCTTTTATATATTTTTTAGTTACAACTGCCATTTTAGCTGGTGGATTTTTCTGTCCGAACTGAAATTAGCTTTTGTGTATAGCAATTTTCAGCGGTTTTAAATAATAAGTATCTATTTGTTAAATAAGTAAAATATACTTGATATCCTTGATTCAAGATTTCTTCAAATTGCTCAAAAGTATAATTTTCCATACATAATCCTTTCCATATGATATATTCTCTATTACTTGATCATTTCTTCAAATTCAGTTTCTGAAATAACATTAACTCCAAGTTCCTCAGCTTTTGTAAGTTTGCTACCTGCCTCTTCACCTGCTAAAACATAAGTTGTTTTTTTAGATACAGAACCAGAGGTTTTACCTCCAAAACTTTCTATTATTTCTGAAGCCTGATCTCTTGTATATTTTTCCAAAGTACCTGTTAGAACAAAAGTCATGCCTGCAAATCTATTATCACTTTCTTCTCCGGCTATTGTCTTTCATGTTTACACCTGCGTCTTGAAGCTTTTGTATTAAATCAATTGTTTGCTCTTGTGCAAAAAACTCACATACACTATTTGCCGTTACTGTTCCAATATCTTCAATAAAACTTAAATTTATAGCATTTGCTTTCATAAGTTTATCCATAGTTCCATATTCTCGTGAAAGAATTTTGGCTGATTTTGTTCCTATGTGCCTTATACCAAGAGCACTAATTAATTTATCCAAATTATTGTTTTTACTTTCATTAATTGCATTTATTAAATTAGTTGCAAATTTATCACCATTTTTCTTTAATGATGCAATATCTTCTTTTTTCAAATAATATATGTCTGCAATGTTATTTAATAAATCTTTTTGAACTAGTTGTTCAATAATTGCATATCCGAAGTCCATCTATATCCATTCCTGCTTTTGATGCAAAATGTACGATATTTCTAAGTTTTCTTGCTGGGCATTCTATACCAATACATCTTTTTATTGCTTCACCATTTTCTCTTATTGCAGGCGCACCACACACAGGGCAAACATCTGGCATTTTAAATTCCTTCTCATCTCCAGTTCTTTTTTCTTTAACTACTTCTACAACTTCTGGTATTACGTCTCCTGCCTTTTGTATGATTATGTGATCTCCTATTTTTAAATCTTTTTCGATAATAAAATCTTCATTATGAAGAGTTGTTTTAGAAATAGTTGATCCTGCGAGTTTTACAGGTTCAAGTATTGCCATTGGAGTGATTGCTCCTGTTCTTCCGACTTGGCATATAATATCTTTTAGAATAGTTTCTTTTCTCTCAGGTGGATATTTATATGCAATGGCCCATCTTGGAGTTTTAAAATTTGTTCCTAATTTTTCTCTTGACTCTAAATTATCTACCTTGATAACTGCTCCATCAGTTCCAAATGTTAAACTTTCACGTATATTTCCTATTCTTTTTATTTCCTTTATGGCTTCATCAATTCCAAAGCACTGCTTTTTTACTGGATTTACATTAAATCCAAGTGTTTCAAGATATTTTAATTGTTCATAGTGAGAATTAAATGGGTTATTTTCTAGTCTTTGTACATTGAAAATATATATATCTAAAGGTCTTTTTGCTGTTTTTTTGCTATCTAATTGTCTTAGAGAACCTGCAGCTGCATTTCTTGCATTTGCAAAAGTTTTTTCTTCTAATATTTCTTGTTCTTCATTCATCTTCTCAAAATCTGCTTTAGATATAAAGACCTCTCCACGAACAATGATATTTACATTTTCTTTTAATTTTTTAGGTATGTTTTTTACTGTTTTCAAATTTTCAGTAACATCTTCTCCTATTTGTCCATTACCACGAGTCGCACCTTTTATGAATTCTCCATTTTTGTATTCAAGAGCAACTGATAATCCATCTATTTTTGCCTCTACTGTATATATCATCTCTTCTTGTTCAAGTTCTTTTCTAACTCGCGTATCAAAAAGTCTTAAATCCTCTATTGAAAAAACATCTTGTAAGCTTTGAAGAGGTACTTCATGTTCTACTTTTTCAAAGCCCTCTTTAACATGTCCTCCAACTTTTTGAGTTAATGAATCTTTATCTATCAAATCTGGATATTGGTTTTCTAAGTTTCTTAGCTCTACCATAAGCATATCATACTCAAAGTCTGATATTTCTGGTGCGTCATCATCATAATATTTATTTGCATAATACTGAGTTTTTTCTCTTAGTTCTAATATTCTTTTCCTAGCTGTTTCTTTATCCATTGTTTAATTCATTCCTTTCAAAAGTTATACTTTGGCGAACCTTTTATTTATCACTTAATAAATCTTTTCCACCTTTTATATAATCCCAACCTGAGAATATCGTTGCGATTACTGATATTAACATCATAATTGATGTTACCATATTTATTACTAATTCAATTGGCTGTAAGCTATTGTTTAAAAATCCAAAAAATACATTAGTTCCATTTATATTTATAAAAGCAAGTATTATTGCAATCATTTGAGTTACCGTTTTGAGTTTTCCCCATTTAGATGCAGGAATTACTTTACCACCTTGTTCAACTGCAATTAGCCTATATGCAGATACAACAAATTCACGAGTAAGCACAATTATTGGTATCCAAGCAGGTAATGTTCCTGCCTCAACTAGTATAAGCATGGCAGAAAGAACTAATATTTTGTCAGCGATTGGGTCTAAAAATTTTCCAAAGTTTGTTACTTGATTTCTTGAACGTGCAAGATATCCGTCTAGTTTGTCTGTAATTGATGCTACTATAAATATTAGATTCATAATTAAAAATGATACTGGTACTCCAAATATATCTCCTTGAATCCCTATAAAAGGTATTATAACCATAATTGGTACAAGTATAATTCGTATAACCGTTAATTTATTTGGTAGATTCATATTTTATTTCTCCATTTCTAATATATTTATTCGATTTTAATTATATCTAATCTTGATAAAAAAATAAAGAGTTATTTGAAAATTATAGTAATTTTTCATTAAATAACTGTAATATTTTGTTCATGTAAAAGAAATTTTTAACTAAAAGAAGTAGCTCATATAGAACTACTTCTTTCTGAGTGATTTACTTCCTATACTGTCTGTATAAAATAGGACCAAATACAAGGGTCATTTGAATATCTTTTATCTATAATTGTATCAAACTCCCTTACAATTAATCCTTTCTCTGATGCCAACTTCCTCAAAATCTTCCAAACTTCTTTTGGATATCTCACATTTTTCTTTGTTAACTCACTCCATTCTCTTTGTTGTAAAAACCTGTAATAGACTTTGCCTTTGTTTCCATAATGTTCTCCAGTTGTCATACCAATTAAAATGGTAAGAGTAGAATCATGCTGACTTTTGTTAAAAAGGTTTTCAATTTTCTTCCAAATCTTATTTGTTTGACTCATGATTGCCTTTTCACCAGAGCAAATTGACATACTAACAGATTTATGCCTCTTATACTTCTCAGTTATAAGACTTTGCCGGCTTCCAAGCATGCTATCACTCCTTACAAATATTATGACTAAAGTCATTTTGCATATTATACAACAATATATTGTATTAGTCAATTTTTTTCTAATATAATAATCTTACTTTTTATCAAAAATCGTTTTAACAATTCCTTTATCTATTAATGTCTCAAAGATTGGCTTTAAAATTATTACAAGAATTGGTCCTACTAGAAGTCCTGCTATTCCTATGACTTTATAACCTGTATACATTGCAATCAAGGTAAAAATAGGATGTATTCCTATGTGTTTACTTACAACTTTAGGCTCTAAAAGTTGTCTTACAATAGTTATGATTACATATAATACTACTAAACTTATAGCTAGATTTATTCTTCCATCAATACTGCAAATTACTGCCCAAGGAAGAAGTACTGTACCTGAGCCGACTATTGGAAGTGCATCTGCAAAAGCCACAAGTAATGCCATAAGCAATGGATAACCTACTTCCATGCCAAATAAATCAAATGAAAATAACCCAATTAGCACTAATATGAAATTTATAAATATTAAAATTATTTGTGCTTCAAGATATCCACCTAATGATTCTATTATTTTCTTGATATTTCTACTAAATTTTTTGACCCAGTCTCTTGGGAAATGATGTTCTATTTGATCCAAAATATAAAGCCTGTCTGCACATATAAAATATGTAGCAAGTATCGTAATCACTGTATAAATACCCACTGTGCCTATTGAAGATATTATAGAAATTATGGATGTTAAAAAATGTGCTATCCATTCTGAGATACTATTTAAAAGATTTGTCGCAGAATTTTTAATTATATTCATCACTTGATCAGATATTTGCAATTCATCAAATTTTATTTTATCTATATAGTTCATTATATAGCCATATCCTTGATCTATATAACTATTCAATGATCCAAGCAAATTAGAGCCTTCATCTATAAAAACTGTAATTCCTAGAATAAGTAATCCTACAATTATGGCAAAAACAAAGGCCAATACTAATATTGCACTTGTTTTTCTTGTAATATTTATTTTTTTAGACAGTTTTCGAATTAATGGTTCTACCATTACAGATATTATAAAAGCAATCAAAAATGGCATATAAAACACTGCCATTTTGATTGCAAAATATATTCCAACTATTGTTATGGCTAGTGTTAATAATCTTTTAGTTACCTTTTTCCAATATCCAACATCTACGACCATAACTTCCCCCCTTGAATTTCTCTTTTGCCTATATAATTTTATTCTTGAATTTTAGCAATTATTCTTTGAATGATGATCACATTTACATATATTTTCTACCGTATCTGATACTTCTTTTGCTGATACATTTTTGCTGTTTGCTAAATCTCCGAAGTGTCAACATTCCAACGATTTTATTGTTTTCAAGCACAGGTATTCTTCTAACCTGCATATTAGACATTAAATCTGTTGCTTCTCCAACATCAGTATCGCATTCGCAACAGCATACACTAGTTGTCATAACTTCACTTGCAGGAGTTGATTTAGCATCTTTTCCACAAGCAACACATCTTAAAGTTATATCTCTATCTGTTATAATTCCAACAACATTTTTATCATCATCACATATAGGCATACTTCCTATATGATATTCATTCATCATTTTTGCTACATCACTTACTGCAGTATCTGGATTACAACTACATATATTCAAACTCATACACTCTTTAACTTTCATCTAAAACACTATCCTTTCTCTAATCATCATAATCATCTTGAACTTCCTGTGTAATGTCATCTGCATCTGGAACTTCATTGTATTCATATTCATAAGTTTCATTACTTCTTGACCTGTTTCTTCTTGGTTTTATTCTACTTGATGTATTTGATTTTTCATTTTTGGTTTCTTTACTGCTTTCTTGACTTGTCGTCTTTTCATCTTTCTTGATCTGCATTTGTTTATTAACTAAATTATTTACTTTATCTATTGCATCTGGCACATAATCTAACAACTTGTCTATAGCTGAAGAATGTGATACTGGCAATAACTTTACATTATTTGCTTGAACTACTAAAAAAGCTACTGGGTTAATATTAACTCCTGCACCACTTCCTCCACCGAATGGTAGTCTATACTGTACTTGTTCTTCTTGATCTTTTCTTGAATATTCATTTATAGTTTCTCCTTTGAATTCACTACCTCCAGCTGCAAAACCGAATGATACTTTAGATATTGGAATTATTATTACATTATTATTCGTTTCAATTGGTTCTCCGATTATTGTATTTACATCAATCATATCTTGAATACTATTCATAGCTGTAATCATAAGA
>CANQMI010000036.1 GCA_947624905.1 uncultured Clostridia bacterium | reverse complement strand
AGATATTATAATTGAAAGGAATTAACCATGTTAGATAATTTTGAAAGTATTAGTCCAACAGCAATTGTTACTTCTTATCCAAGAACATTTACAGATATACCTTATGAAAAAGAAATATATCAATGGTTGCAAAAAAATTGTAAAAACAATAATGTTAAATTAAATAAATTATTAGCACCAGAAATAGAAGCAAGGTATAAACTAACGAACAAAATACTTGATGATTTAAATATAAGACAAGTAGTTGAAATTGCAGCTGGATATTCTTCAAGAGGTTTAATATATACCGAAAAGGGATATGAGTATATTGAAATGGATTTAGAGGAAGTGGCTAAAAATAAAATTAAATTACTGAAAGATATTGCTAGTATTCCAAATAATTTACATATAACAAGTGGTAATGTATTAAATTATGCAGATTTAGAAAAATGTGAAAAGTTTCTTAACAAAGATAAAGAGATAGCAATAATAAATGAAGGCTTACTTAGATACTTAACATTTGAGGAAAAGGAAATAGTTGCAAAAAATATTTATAATGTATTAAAGAAATTCAATGGGGTATGGATTACTTGTGATGTTACACCTAAAAAGTTTATAGAAAAACAAAATACATGCTTACCAGATTTTAATAAAAATTTAAATCAAGTTACTTCAAGAAATGATTTGCAAGATAGATTTAGTGATATAGAACATATGAAAGAATTTATGATGAAAATAGGATTTAAAAACATAGAGATTCACAAATTTATTGAGATGAAAGAACAGTTAAAATCATTTGAAATATTAGGTGTTGCAAAAGAAGAATATAATGAATTACTAGAAAATGGAATAGTAGCTGTTATTAAAATATAAACTGTTATAAAAAGTATTGCAAAAACTAAAAAATTATGTTAAATTAAAAACATAGTTAATAGCAAAAAAATTCATATATGTATATACAAATAAAGTAAACTATTGCTATAACTATATTTGAAACGGAAAAAGTTGCTTTTTTAAGACAGATTTTTCGCATACGTTTCTCTTAAAGGAGCCAACTCGTCGCAACTAGTTAGTTTGACTAGTTGTTTTATTTTATAAATATATTGACTTTTACGAACTAATGCTTTATGACGATTGATGCTGGTATTAGCGAAACTGACCATTTTGTTGCCCACAACAAAATGGTGGAACCATGCCACTGATATAATAATTTACTCCAAAGGCTATAAACCTTTACAATTTCAGCCAAGGTATGGAAAAATTATAAAAAATAGTGTATAATATCAAGGTAAAAAATTTCAGGAGGAAAATCTGATGGAAGAAAAGAAAATTAATAAAATTTTTAAACTTGACAACATCTTATTAATAATAAGTATAGCACTATTAATAATTGCAATTCTGACAATTACAATACCTGTATTTATGGAAAACAAGGGAAAAGCAGAATCAAAGACTTTACATGATTTAATATATACTGATCAAGATCATCAAGGAGAATATGCAAAAATAAACTTAGCATATGCACCTTATGAATTTGCAGTTCAAGAAGAATCTTTTAAATATTATTTCGCAATGGATAAAGACGGATATATGTATATAATAAGATTAACAGATGAAACATACGATAAATTGGTTAAACTTCAAGAAGAAAAACAAAGTGAATTTTCTTATGAGCTTCAAGGATACATATATGAAATACCACAAGAGCTCAAAAAAATAGCAATTGAAAGCTATAATGAAATAAGCGAAAAAACAATTTTAACAGAAGAAAATTTAGAAGAATACATAGGAAGTGTATATTTAGATGAGACAAGGTCTCCAAGCAAAACATATATAGCTATAATAGTAGGTGGATTAATTGCAATAATTGCTGTAATAGTACTGGTTATATACATTATAAAAAGAAAAAAGACAGATCAAAAAGTAGTAGAAGTAAAAAAAGAGAATCCACAAGAAGAAAAAAATGATGATAATCTATAATAAAAATTGCTATAACTAAAATCAAGTTAGTTGTAGCAATTTTTTTATATACCCTCCTATTTACAATATACCCTAAGGGGTATATAATATAAATAAAAAAAGGAGTTCAAATTATGAATCAAGAGAATATATATAGACCAAATGATGTTAAAAAAACAATAAATACAAGATTAAATAGAATTGATGGCCAAATACATGGAATCAAAAAAATGGTTCAAGAAGATAGATATTGTGATGATATTTTAATACAATTATCAGCAGTAAATAAATCTATTAAAAGTTTAGCAAATTATATACTTGAAAATCATATGTATAATTGTATCTTGAGTGATATAGAAAAAGGGAATGTAGAAATAGTAGATGAAGTAGTAACATTATTTAGAAGATTTCAATAGTAAATTTGATAGAACTTATTTGATAAACAGCATTGCTCAAAAAAATTTATTTGAATATAATGAAAGGACTCAAGAATATGAACTTGAATAAAAAAGAATTAACCAAAATAATTATATCAGCTATAATTTTAATAATTGCAGTAATTATTAAACAAGAAAGTGTAAGCTTAGTATTGTATATACTTCGGATATTTAGTTGTAGGATATGATGTAATAGTAGAATCAATAGAGAATATAAAAGCAGGAAAAATATTTGATGAGCATTTCCTAATGAGTATTGCAACAATAGGAGCATTTGCAATCGGCGAATACCCCGAAGCAGTATCTGTAATGTTATTCTTTAGGATAGGAGAACTATTTGAAGAGTATGCAGAGGAAAAATCAAGAAAATCTATAAGTGATTTAATGGAAATTAAACCAGACTATGCAAACTTGAAAGATGGTGAAAGCATTAAAAAAGTATCTCCAGAAGAAGTAAATATTGGAGATATAATAATAATAAAACCAGGAGAAAAAGTTCCTCTTGATGGAATTATAAAATCGGGAAAATCAACATTAGATACAAAAGCTTTGACAGGAGAATCTGTTCCAGTAGAAGTAGAAGAAGGAGAAGAAATATCAAGTGGATGTATTAATATAAGTGGAATGCTAACTGTTCAAGTTACAAAAAAATTCGGTGAATCAACAGTTTCTAAGATACTTGATCTAGTAGAAAATGCGAGTTCAAAAAAAGCACATACAGAAAACTTTATAACAAAATTTGCACGATACTATACACCAAGTGTAATATTCATAGCATTTGTAATTTGCATAGTACCAAATATTTTATTAAAAAATACAGATTTTATAGTCTGGTTAAATAGAGCACTTACATTTTTAGTAGTATCTTGTCCTTGTGCACTTGTTATATCTATACCTCTTAGCTTTTTTGGTGGAATTGGAGGAGCATCAAAACTAGGAATACTTGTAAAAGGTGGCAATTATTTGGAGGCTCTTACAAAAGTAAATACAATAGTTTTTGATAAAACAGGAACTCTTACAAAGGGAGTATTTAAAGTACAAAAAGTAGTTGCTTTAAATGAAAATTCTCAAGAAGAAATATTAAAATTAGCTGCATACACTGAATACTATTCTAATCATCCAATAGCAAATTCAATAAAGGAAGTATATTCAAAAGATATAGATATATCAAATATAAAAGATGTTCAGGAAATATCAGGGTGTGGAGTATCAGCGAATATAGAGGATAAAACTGTACATGTAGGAAACTATAAACTGATGGAGAAAATAGGATGCGAAAGCAATACAGGCGAAGAGATAGGAACAATTGTATATATCGCAATAAATAATAATTATGCGGGTTATATAGTTATTGCAGATGAAATAAAAGAAGATGCAAAAACTGCGATTGAAAATCTAAAAAAAGTGAAGAATATAAAAGAAACAGTAATGCTAACAGGTGATTTAAAAAAGGTAGCTGAAAAAATCGCAAAAGAAATTAATATAGATAAAGTATACTCAGAATTGTTACCAGATGGAAAAGTAAAAATACTTGAAGAAATAATGAAAGAAAAGAATGGAAAAGTTGCATTTGTAGGAGATGGAATAAATGATGCACCTGTGCTTGCAAGAGCAGATGTAGGAATTGCTATGGGAGGACTTGGAGCAGATTCTGCAATAGAAGCGGCAGATGTTGTAATAATGACAGATGAACCTTCAAAAATAGCAAAATTACTAAAAATATCAAAAAAGACGTTAAATATTGCATATCAAAATATATACTTTGCTATCGGAATAAAAGTATTGGTATTAATACTAAGTGCTTTTGGTATATCAAATATGTGGCAGGCTGTATTTGCAGATGTAGGAGTGACAGGCATTGCAGTATTTAATTCACTTAGAGCCTTGAATACTAAATAAATATTAATATAATTCATAAAACATTGACAGGTTATTCAAAATGTGATAATCTAGTATTATAAACTAGGTAAAAACAATTTGGAGGAAATATGAATAGAATAAAATTAAAAGATAGGGTACTTCCTAAGTATACAAAAGGTGAAGAAATATTCAACATGTCATCACATATAGTAGGTGGTGCTCTAGGAGTTGTTGCGACAGTTTTATGTGTAGTCATGGCAGCAATTCATCACAATATATATGGAATAATCAGTGGAGCAATCTTTGGATCAACAATGATTTTACTCTACACAATGTCAAGTATATATCATGGATTAAAACCAAATACAACAGGTAAAAAAGTATTTCAAGTACTTGATCATTGCTCAATATTTTTACTTATAGCAGGTTCATATACGCCATTTACATTATGCACACTAAGAGAAGATAATCCAGCCGTTGGATGGACCATATTTGGACTTATATGGGGAATAGCAATACTTGGAATTATATTAAATTCAATAGATTTGAAAAAATATAAAAAGTTTTCTATGATATGCTATCTAGGAATGGGATGGTGCATAATATCAAGAATATCAAGACTTCCAGAATTATTGGGAATAAATGGATTTATCTTATTACTTGCAGGTGGAATTGTTTATACAATAGGAGCAGTTCTTTATGCAGTTGGAAAAAAACATAAATATATACATTCAATTTTCCATTTATCAATATGTTTAGCAAACTTCTTACATTTCTTGTGCATATTGTTATATGTAATGTAAAATAAAATGATAAATTATAATTTTAAAAATACTCAAACTAATTAATGTTTGAGTATTTTTTTGAAAAAGTTTGAATAATCTAACAAAAATATTGACAAAATAAATTTATGATGGTATAATGTTAGAGTATTCGAACAAATTTAAAATATCTAAGGAAAGGTAACTAAGATGAAAATATCTAATGTACAGGAAGAATATCTGAAAACTATATATTTATTCGAAAAAGATAATAAAAAAGTAAGGATAACAGATATTGCCAAAAAATTAAACAAAACCAAACCAACAGTTAATTATGCTATAAACAGTTTGAAAGAAGAGGGACTGCTAAACTATCAAGTTTATGGAAATATTTCACTTACTAAAGATGGCGAATTACTGGCAATCAAAATACTTGAAGCTTACGACATAGTGTATTTATTCCTGAATGAAATATTAAAATTAGATGAAAAAGAAGCAGAAATCGAAGCTGAAAAAATGAAACAGTCATTAAGTGATGAAACATTAAATAAGCTTGCAGTATATGTACATAAGACATTAGGACTGTATGATTTAGATTGTGGATACAATATAGGAAATTATAGATGTATCAAGTGTTCAAGAAGAACTAAGAAGAAAGAAGGAGATAAGTAAATGGAAAATGTATACTTTGATAATAGTGCAACAACAAAATTGGATGAAAAAGTATTAGAAGCAATGATTCCATACCTCAAGGATAACTATGGAAACGCTTCATCCATATATAAATTAGGAAGAGAGAGTAAAAAAGCAATAGAAGATTCAAGAGAAAAAATCGCAAAGGCAATAAATGCAGAGCCAAGTGAAATTTATTTTACTGCAGGAGGAAGTGAAAGTGATAATACGGCAATAAGAGGAATTGCACATAAATACAAAAATAAGGGCAATAGAATAATAACCTCTAAAATAGAACACCCAGCAGTTTTAGAAACTTGTAAACAACTAGAAAAAGAAGGATTTGAAATCATATATTTGAATGTTAATGCCGACGGAATAGTTGATCTTGAAGAATTGAAAAATGCTATAAATGATAAAACAATATTAATAACAATAATGTTTGCAAACAACGAAATAGGAACAATTGAACCAATAGAAGAAATAGGAAAGATTGCAAAAGAACACAATATAATATTCCATACAGATGCAGTACAGGCCATAGGAAGTGTAAAAATAGATGTAAAAGAAATGAATATTGATTCATTATCCATGTCAGCACATAAATTCTATGGACCAAAAGGAATTGGAGCTCTATATGTAAAAAAAGGAGTTCAATTTGAAAGATTAATAAATGGTGGACATCAAGAAAAGAATAAAAGAGCTGGAACAGAAAATGTACCTGCAATCGTAGGAATGGGAAAAGCAATAGAAATGGCTTGCACAGATATTCAAGAACACAGTGAGAAAATAAAAAAATTAAGAGACTATTTCCTATCAGAAGTACAAAAGAGAATACCATATATAAAAATAAATGGAAGCCTTGAAAAAAGGCTACCAGGCAATGCAAATATCTCATTTAGATATATTGAAGGAGAAGGACTACTACTAAACTTGGATTTGAAAGGAATCTGTGCATCAAGTGGTAGTGCATGTACATCAGGTTCTCTTGATCCATCTCATGTTTTACTTGCAATTGGTTTGCCACATGAAATTGCACACGGAAGTTTAAGAATATCAATAGGCAAATACAATACAAAAGAGGAAATTGACTATCTATTAGACAATTTAGAAGAAATAGTACAAAGACTAAGAGATATGTCTCCATTATATGAAAAAGTAAAAAAGGAGGAATTTTAGATGTATAATGAAAAAGTTATAGAACATTACAGTAATCCTAGAAATGTTGGAGAAATAGAAGACGCATCAGGTGTAGGAGAGGTTGGAAATCCAGTTTGTGGGGATATAATGAAAATGTATCTACAAATCGAAAATGATATAATAAAAGATGTAAAATTTAAAACATTTGGATGCGGAGCTGCAATTGCAACAAGCAGTGTATCTACAGAATTAATAAAAGGAAAGACAATAGATCAAGCTTTACAGCTTACAAATCAAGATGTTGTTGATGAATTAGGAGGACTTCCTCCAGTAAAATTACATTGCTCTGTACTTGCAGAAGAAGCCATAAGAACCGCAATAGCAGATTATTTACGCAAACAAGGAAAAATGACAGAGGAAGAAATATTAAAAAAGTGTAAATTAGAAAAAGCAGGAGAATGTTCACATTGTCATGACGTTCCACAAGAATAATTATAGAGTAACCGAACGAGCGGTCAGAAATATGCAAAGTTTCTAAAAAAACTTGCATATTTTTTTATTAAATAATATAATTGTTAATATTAAAAAGTATGTATTATGCAATTTTAAACATCAAATATATGAAAGGAATGATAAATTATTATGCACAATCAAGTACACGAGATTATTGAAATAAAAGATTTAAAAGATATGCTTGAAAAATCTGGAAAATTATATGGAGATAGACCTGCATACAGATTTAAAACAGATGTAGAAGGAGAATTTAGCATAATAACACATAAGGAATATAGAGAAATGGTAAATGCTTTAGGTACAGCATTTATAAAATTAGGATTAAAAGGAAAAAGAATAGCTGTAATTTCAGAAAACAGATATGAATGGGGAATTGCATATCTTGCAGTAACTTGTGGAACAGGAATAGTAGTTCCATTAGATAAATCTTTACCAGAGAATGAAATAAGAAGTCTAATAGAACGTTCTGGAGTAGAGGTAATTTGTTATTCTGAAAAATATGATGAAATAATGAAAAAAGCAAAAGAAGATGGAGTAGGAAAGCTAAAAACTTTAATTTGCATGGATTTAAAAAAACACGAAAATGGAGTTTATTCATTCCAAGAATTAATCGAAAAAGGTAAGAAACTAATACAAGAAGGAGATAGGAGCTTTTTGGATGCTGAAATAAATGCAGAAGAAATGGATATGATGCTATTTACATCTGGCACAACATCTACAGCAAAAGCGGTGCAATTATCTCATAAAATAATATGCGCAAATCTAATGGACATAGCAAGAGTATTGGAAATAAATGATCAAGATACAATGCTATCATTTTTACCTATGCACCACGCATTTGAGTGTACAGTAGGATTTTTATATCCAATGTACAAAGGTACAGAAATTGTAATATGCGAAGGAATTAGACATATAGCAGATAATCTCAAGGAATTTAAAGTATCTGTAATGGTATCTGTTCCAATACTATATGAAAATATGTATAAAAAATTATTAAAAGCAATAGAAAAGAAAGGCAAATTAGAAACAGTCAAAAAAGGACTAAAAATAAGTAATGTACTATCAAAATTACACATAGATGTAAGAAAAAAATTATTCAAAGAAATACACGAAACACTTGGAGGAAGAGTAAGGCTATTTGTTAGCGGAGCAGCAGGATTAGACCCAGAAGTAGAAAAAGGATATAATGAACTTGGAATAAGATTAATACAAGGTTACGGATTAACAGAAACAGCACCAGTTGTAGCTGCAAATACTGACTTTGTATATAGACTAGGATCTGTTGGGCCAGTATTTCCAAGTCTTGAGGCAAGAATCGGAAATCCAGATGAAAATGGTATTGGAGAAATACAAATAAAAGGACCAAGTGTAATGCTTGGATACTATGAAAACGACGAAGCTAATCGAGAAGCATTTGATGGGGAATGGTTTAAAACAGGAGATTTAGGATATATAGATCAAGATGGATTTATCTTTATATCAGGAAGACAAAAAAGTGTTATTGTACTAAAAAATGGTAAGAATGTATTTCCAGAAGAAATAGAAAGTTTAATAAATAGAGTAGAAGGTGTATCAGAGAGTATGGTATACGGAAAGCCAGAACCCGATGGTGATTGTAAAGTTTGTGTAAAAATTGTATATGACCCAGAGGTTATGGAAGAAATGTATAAAACCAGAGAAGAAGCGGAAATCTACGATATTTTAACAAAGAAGGTAAAAGAAATTAATAAAAAAATGCCAGCATACAAATATGTTAGGGAAATAATGATTACGACAGAACCACTAATCAAGACAACAACCGCTAAAATCAAAAGACACGAGGAACTTGCAAAAATTTTGTAAAATAAATAGAAAAACTGTTGACAATTGTAATAATTTTGTAATAAAATTGTAATTGAAATTTAAAATGTAATTTTAGATTTACTATTGTAGTATTTTGTTAAATGTTATATAATCATAGTAGCGGATATAACATTAGTACGAAGGAGGGAGGTTTACAATGCTAAGAAAAAAGGACACTGGCATAGTAAACATAAGAATGGTAATAACCGAAGAAAAAATATTGTCAAATATCGATAAAGTTCAAAAATTAATTAATCCAAACAGCAAAAAACAGATAGTTCAACTTGATGATGACGCATATTTTAAAGATTTGATAGAATCAGTAAAAATGTATCTAATCGAATACCCAAAAAAGAAAAATTTCCCAGCTTCTGTATATAAAGCAGCTTACGGATTGGTTGAATACGCTACAAATCAATTTGAGGAAAACACAAAACAAATCGAAGAACTTATTAGACAAAGAGAGAAAAATATTGGATTATCAGCTGAACTTAAAGAATTGTTACAAACGGCCATAAATAAAGAAAAGGATTGGAAAGTATATGTTAAAAATGCTTCAAAAGTATTTTCAGAAGATATGACTGAAGCCCTAGGGATTATCGGAAGAGCGAAGACAGACACATCTGAAAATTATAAAGATGCACTAAAACTTGTACAAGCAAGAATATCAAATCTTGAAACAAACTTACATATTGAAATAGATATGGAAAGAATAGAAGATAGATCAAAAGCATTGAGTTATATAGGAATAGAAATAGCAGATGCCTTGAAAGGAATTCCTACACCAATAGAAATAGTAGAGGAAGAACAAAAGAAACAAGTAGAACAAGAACAATACTTAGAAGAAACTAGAGTGGAAGTCAAACCATCTCTATGGCAAAGAGTAAAACAAAGTAAAATTGTAAGAGCTTTGACATATGTATTTAAAATCAAAATTACGGTGGATACAAATGCACTTCCTGAAGGTAAAGGCGAATAAAATATAAATAATATATAACGAAAGGCACCGAATGCGGTGTCTTTATTTTTAGGAAAGGGATGATTAAATGAGCAAATTTGATGAAATATATCTAGATTTATGTGAAAAAATTATAAAAGAAGGTTATTATGACCAAAATAGAACAGGAATTGCAACATATAAACTACCACATCAAATAATGCAATTTGATTTAGCAGAAGAATTTCCAATACTTACAACAAAATTTGTAGCATTTAAAACAGCAGTAAAAGAACTATTATGGATTTTCCAAAAACAATCAAATAGCGTAAAAGAATTGCAAGCTGAGAATGTACATATTTGGGATGAATGGGAAATGGAAGACCGGAACAATAGGAACATCATATGGATGGATAGTTAGAGAATTCAAGCAAATAGATACATTAATAAATAAACTAAAAACAAACCCACAAGACAGAAGAATGCTAATAAATCTTTGGCAAATTCCATATCTTGATACAGGTGCACTATATCCTTGTGTATACAATAGTTGTTGGGATGTTACAGATGGAAGGCTTAACTGCATGCTAACAATTCGTTCAAATGATTTACCTCTTGGAAATCCATTCAATGTAGCGCAATATGCAGTATTAGTACACTTGCTAGCACAAGTTACAGGATTTAAAGTAGGACTTTTGACAGTATGTATAAACAATGCTCACATATATGAAAATCAAATAGACGGAATAAAGGAGCAATTATCAAGAAGAAAAGATGCTTTGCCTGCACCAAAATTATGGATAAATCCAGAAATAAAAGATTTTTACGACTTTACGATAGATGATATAAAACTTATTGACTATAAGCATTTAGGTAAGATAGATATGCCAGTTGCAGTTTGAACAACAAACTTCGTCTGAATAATACTCTAGTATATAATAAAAAAGTTAAAATTCATAACTTATATAAAATTTCCGCCAAATCTCGTCGTAGTTTTATATTTATTATAAATTGAACCCACGCGGGAAACGCCTACGAAGTTTTTCGGGGGTCTTCAATTTCTTCTAAAT
>CANQMI010000035.1 GCA_947624905.1 uncultured Clostridia bacterium | reverse complement strand
CATTTTGTGCAAGCTTACACGCCATATTCAGAGAATCGGCTCCCTTATCCATTGCTTTGTAGGTTCTAAAATTTCTTTATGTTACGTACCATGCAGGGATTTTGTTTATCTCTTTATGTTATTTATATTATAGCATATTTATATTATTTTTTCAAGTGTTTTTCATAACTTTATAATGACATTATTCAGCATTATTTTCAGTATTTTCAGGTGCATTATTGCTATCATTTGGTAGGCTTTCAGAATTAGTTTCATTTGATGGTTCTGCACTAGTTTCTACCTCTGTTTCGTTTCCTACTGTATTAGCATCTTGATTAGTGTTTGTATCTTGAACTGAATTTGTGTCTTGTACAGTGTTTTCATCCTGTACTGTATTCGTATTTTCTTGTTCGTTATTTTCTTGATCTTGGTCATCAGAAATTCCAAATTGTTCTTTTATCAAACGTATATATTCAAGAGCATCATATTCTTGTCCATTATATAAAAGATAATACATGGTTTTTCCAGCACTTATTATAGAATATATTCCATCAAATTCTACAGGAATCAAAACATTGCCTCTTGTATCTATTCCTCCGTATTTTCCATTGTTTTGTAGAATTACAATCTTTGAAGGTTCTATTAATAAAGTATTATTTACAACTTTATCTTTTATGTTCTTAGGTATACATCCTAGATCGTCATATTCTGTGTTTAATATTTTTTGTCCTTGAGTATTGAATAATCCCCATTTTTGATTTTGCATTACTGGAATATAGGTATCATATAGGATATATGAATTTGTTATATTATTTGTTGGATACAACGTTGTGTCTACACCTATTCTATCATATTCCATGTGTATTACTAAATCTTCTTGTGAATTAACTATACCATATTTATTGTTGCTCTTGACTAAATATAGTCCTAGATCACTATCTATAACTTTGATTTCATCATAAGATACAGATATCTTGGTTTCTCCAGTGCTATATGCTATACCAACTTTTGAGCTTGAATTTGTTATTATGAATTCTTGTGAATTTTCAATGAATTCTATTTTATCATATCTAGGACTTATTATTTCTTGTCCTGTTACAGATATTACTCCATATTTCTTCGTATTTTCTTTTGATGCAACTATCATTCCATAAATTATCGCCTTTTGGTTATTAAAATCTTTGTCTATTTCTGCATATCCTAATTGAGTTATTATAGATGAATAATAATTGTATAGGTATGATAAAGTTTGTATAGTTATAGTATTTTTACTTGAATTATAACTAAATAACGAATTAAATGCAGGTGTAAAACCTTTTGATGTTATATACATTTTTCCATTAACTTCTATGATAGGTTCATCAATTGTAATATTCATGTAGTTATCACTCGTATCTGGTGCTACTTTACTTATTGTTGTAGAATTCAAGTAGAATGATGTTGTTTCAGTTCCATCAACTGCTTCTATATACATTTTGTTAGTATCTTCTGTATCTACTTTATATTCTCCATTATGAGCTTCGTATCCCAATTTTTGTGCAATATCTCTTATTGAGATATATACTTTTCCATTATCAGAAAATATAAATGTATCATCTGAAAGTTGAGTTACTTCACCATTTACCGAAATTGTTAATGGCTTTTTTTGCAAAAACATTATTGCAC
The DNA here is from genome assembly GCA_947624905.1 of uncultured Clostridia bacterium. GTDB lineage: Bacteria > Bacillota > Clostridia > TANB77 > CAG-508 > JAAWPK01. The sequence continues at coordinate 9,860 of CANQMI010000035.1, read as the reverse complement.
AAATAATCGCTATAACTGCTATTACTATTAAAATCATTAATATAATCAGCACTTTAGTAATATTTGAACTTTTTTTCACATTTGTCTGATTATAGTCATTTTCTATCTGCATCTTTCGTCCCCCTTTTATTATTTTATATATCCATATTTTTTGTAAAATTCATCCCTGAAATTTAATAAATTATCATTTTCTATTTCTATTCTAACTCTTTCCATAAGTTTCGTCAAGAATCTCAAGTTATGTGTAGATAATAATCGTACACCTAATATCTCATTTGCCTTGACTAAATGCCTTATGTATGCTCTTGTGTAATTTCTACAAGTATAGCAATCACATTCATCGTCAAGTGGTGAAAAGTCTCTTGAATAAGTTTGATTTCTTACAACTACTTTTCCATGTGATGTAAGTGCTGTTCCATTTCTTGCTATTCTTGTTGGCAATACACAATCACACATGTCTATTCCTGCGATTGCTGCCTCTATCAAGTAATCTGGTGTTCCAACTCCCATAAGATATCTTGGCTTATTTTCTGGCATAAGTGGTGCTGTATAATAAAGCATTCGTAAAAATTCCTCTTTTGGTTCTCCTACACTAATGCCTCCTATAGCATATCCTGGAAAATCTAATTTTATCAAATCTTCTGCTGATTTTGTTCTTAAATCTTCATAGAATCCACCTTGAATAATTCCAAATAATGCTTGTTTTTCTGTATTTTTGTGTGCTTCTTTACATCTTGATGCCCACCTTGTAGTCCTTTCCATGGATTGTTTTGTATATTCATAAGTTTCTGGATATTTTACACATTCATCAAATGACATTATTATATCTGCACCAAGTGAGTTTTCTATTTCCATTACTTTTTCTGGTGAAAAGAAATGCTTACTTCCGTCTAAGTGAGATGTAAATTCTACGCCTTCTTCTGTAATAGTTCTTAAATCGCTCAAACTAAATACTTGAAATCCACCACAGTCAGTAAGTATTGGTCTGTCCCACCTCATAAATTCATGAAGTCCACCTGCTTCTTCAATTAATTTATGTCCAGGTCTCAAATATAGATGATATGTGTTTGAAAGTATTATCTGTGCCTTGACTTCTTCTTTTAATTCTTCCGGTGTCATTGATTTTACAGTTGCCTGTGTTCCAACTGGCATAAATATCGGAGTTTGTATATCTCCATGAGGTGTATGTATTACTCCTCTTCTTGCTCCACTTTGTTTACATACATGCAAAAGCTCATAAGTTACTGCTTGTTTTTCCATTTTGCTTTCCTTTCTACTCATTTTCTATTTTTTCTGTTAAATCTGCTGTACAATGTGCACATCTTGTTGCTTTATATGGTATTTCTGATAAACAATATGGGCAGTTTTTTACTGTAGGTTCTATAGTTTCTTCTTTCTTTTCTTTTCCTTTTAATATTTTGTGTCTAGCCTCTTGATTTAATTCTTCTATTTTTTTGTTTAATTTATTAACATATTTTAACGCAATAAATATTGATAATGCTATTATCAAGAAATTTATTACGGCATTTAAAAATGACCCAATTCCTATTTGTATGCTTCCTCCTGCTAAATTTATTACCCATTTTGAATAATCTACATTTCCAGTAAATATTGCTGTAAGTGGCATTATTACATCATTTACTAGAGAATTTACTATCTTTTGAAATGCTCCTCCTATTACAACTCCGACTGCTAAGTCTATTACGTTTCCTTTCATTGCGAATTCTTTAAATTCTTTAAAAAATGCCATTGTATTTTCCTCCATTATTTTCTATTTTATTATATTGTAATATATTTTTGCAAAAAAATAAAGGAAATTTAAAAAAATTGTATTTTTTTGTAACATTTTTCATTTTTTATCTATATTTATATTGAATTTATTTTTTTCTTGATATATGATGTATATGTATAATTAACAAAAGATATTTAGAGTAATATTATTACTCGAATGGAGGTTTTTATGGCAAGAGTGTCTAATAAAAATTCAAGAAAGGAACTTCAAGATCAAGTTAAAGTTACTAAAAAAGATACTAGCAAAAAGGATACAAAGTCTAAAAAATCAAAGACTGTAGAAGCTACAAAAGTTACTAAAGCTGAAAAAAGCACAAAAAGTGCAAAAGCTTCAAAAGTTAAAAAAGATGCTAAACCTACTGAAAAAAAGGTATCTACATCTTCAAGAAAAAGTAGCACTACTAAGAAAAGTGCTTCTAAGGTTATGCCTGCATCAAGAAAAAATACTCTTGTAAAACCTATGCTTGAAGAGTATTATGACTTGCCATATAGATATAATCAAACAACCGTTAAAATTCTTGCTCAAACTCCTACTACTTTATTTGTTTACTGGGATATCTCAGATGCAGATAGAGAATTTCTAATCAAGAAGCACGGAGATAATGTTTTTTATGATACTAAACCTATTTTAATAGTTCACAATACAACTAAAAATTATTCTTTTGAAATAGAAATAAATGACTTTGCAAATAGCTGGTATATTAGAACTCAAGAGCCAGATTGTAACTATGTTATAGAGCTCGGCAGAAAAGATTTTAATAAGCCAGAAGAATATATACATATCTATTCTTCAAATAATATGGTCTCTCCTAATGATCACATTTTATTTGAAAAAACGGATCTCGGAAATATTTTATTTAGAAATGTAAAAACTAATATTTTATCTTCTAAGAATTTCGGAAGCTTGAGATTTATAAATGATATTGATAAATTATATGGTAATGTATATGACATATATAATAAATTATATAATGATGAATTAAATGACATATCTAACCCTTCTTCGGGTGAATTTATGTTCAAGAGATAGAAAGAGGAAATACAAATGACTAATAATCCAAAAGGGTATGTAAGTTTTGTTTTGCATGCACATTTACCTTTTGTTCACCATCCAGAGAGTGAAAATTATCTAGAAGAAGAATGGCTTTTTGAAGCTATTTCTGAAACATATATACCTTTACTTACTAATTTTAGAAAATTAGAGGAAGAAAAAGTAGACTTTAGAATCACTATGTCTATTACTCCTCCTCTTCTCTCTATGTTGGATAATAAATTATTGCAAAAAAGATATATAAACTACCTTAGAAAACATATAGAACTATGTGAAAAAGAAGTTGTAAGAACACAAGATAATGAAAGAATAAATATACTTTCAAAGTATTATCTTGATAAATATTCTTCTGATTTACATATATTCAAGGATGAATATAAATGTAATATAATTCAAGGTTTCAAGCATTTTCAAGATATTGGTGTTCTTGAAATCATAGCTTGTTCTGCAACTCATGGATATTCTCCAATTTTATACGTTAATGAAAAATCTGTACGTGCTCAGATAGCAGTTGGTGTTCAAACATATAAAAAATACTTTGGTAGAAATCCTCGTGGTATTTGGCTTCCTGAATGTGGTTATGTTCCTGAAGTTGATAAATATCTCAAGGAATTTGGTATAGAATATTTTATATCTGAATCTCATGGTATCTTATATGCAAATCCAACACCTGTTTACGGTACTTTTGCTCCTATCGTTTCCCCTGAAGGAATTGTTGCCTTCGGACGTGATCTTGAATCTTCAAGACAAGTATGGAGCTCTATTTGTGGATATCCTGGAGATTTCAATTACCGTGAATTCTATAGAGATATCGGCTATGACGCAGATTATGAATATATTAAACCTTACATTGCTTACAACGGTGTTAGGGTTAATACTGGTATTAAATATCATAGGATTACTGGTAAAACTGAGGATAAAGATATTTACAATATAAGATGGGCAATGGATTCAGCTGAAAGACAAGCAGGACATTTCTTTGATTCAAGAAAAGCTCAAGTAGATAATCTTGAAAAATATATGCAAACCCCTCCAATAATACTTTGCCCTTATGATGCTGAACTTTTTGGCCATTGGTGGTATGAGGGACCTTATTGGTTATACATTTTATTTAAAAAAATTTATTATGATGATTCTAACTTTAAACTTATCACACCATCTGAATACATTGACAAATACCCTGAAATGCAACAATGTACTCCTTGCCGTTCAAGTTGGGGTGCTAATGGTTACAGTGAAGTTTGGTTAAATGAACTCAATGATTATTCAATTAGACATTTGCATATATGTGCAGAAAGAATGGTTGAACTTGCAAATGAATTTGCAAATGAAACAGATAAAACTAAGATAGCTGCTTTAAATCAATGTTCAAGAGAACTTTTACTTGCTCAAAGTAGTGATTGGAACTTCATCATTACAAATGGAACAATGGTTGACTATGCTAAAAGAAGAATTAAAGATCATGTTGGTAGATTCACTAAACTTTACTATCAGATCAAGGAAGATAAAATCGATACTGAGTTTTTAAAGGATATATCAGAGAAGGACCCCATATTCCCTGATATAGACTATAAAATATATATGTAACATCATACAAGTTGCAAAAAGACCTTTTTTGAATAAGATAGTATGTATATCTATTTTGTTTTTAGCAAATAATATACATGCAATTAAATTCGAAAGGGGTCTTTTTTCAAGTGAAGTCTTTGTGCATAAAAAATAATAATCAAGAGATTATTTCTTACTTATCTCAAAAGTTATCTACTTTAAATTTAGACTCCCTATCTATTTCACATCATCAATTCAAAATATACAACAATATTATTGTGCATTATACTGATGTAAATTATGATCTTTTTTATGATAAAATTTCTTCTGTTCTTACTGATACCATCATAGAGTTTTATCAAGATAAATTACTTAGAAGAATTCTTGAATATAATTATTTTTATTTTACAGGTCATGAAAAAAGAAAAATTTTAGATTTAGCAAATGAGTTTATCAATGATGACTCAATATCAAGCAAAGATAATTATTTTTCAATTTATTACTCTATTTTAGATTATATATCTGAAAACAAATCTATCATATTAGATGGATTTGTAAATTTTAGATTACAAAATTACATCAAGAATTTAGATTATATTATAGACATCTCTGTAAATAAATTTTTAATTGAAAAAGAATATAATGAATTCATTGATCTTTTGAAAATGTATGTATCATTTACTCCATATAATTCTCCCCTCGTTCATCTTGTCTATTCAAATGGAGAAAGTACATTACTTGACATAGATAAAAAAGTTATACCAAATGATGATGCCGTATTTCAGGCAAAATACTTATCTGATATAACTTTCTCTTCTAATGATTATACACTTAATACTTTACTAAATTTGACGCCTAAAAAGATTATAATTCACTTGATAAACTGCCAAGCAGACGAATTCATCACTACTATCCAGCTTATCTTTGAAAATAGATGTCAAATCTGTTCTGACTGTAAAATTTGTTCTCTCTATAAAACGAATTTGATTACTAAATAAATCTGGCTTGATCCCAAATAAGCTTTTATTTAATCAAGGTTGCTCCAATTATACCTGCATTATTATCAAATTTTGCAAGTTTTACTTTAGTTTGCTCTTTTTCTAACGGTATCATTATTCTATCTAATTCATCAAGCAATCTTCCAAATAGAATTTCTTGATAGTGTACAAAACTTCCTCCTATTGCGATTGTGTCTGCTGAACAAATCCTTGACATATTTGATATTCCAATTGCCAAGTATTCTATATATTCTTTTATAATGTCTTCTACTTTGTTTATATTATCTTGATTTTTTAATATTTCTAATATTTCTTCACTTGTGAGTGTTCCATCCTTGAAATATTCTCTAATATTATTTTTTAGAACTTGCATTGAAGCATAAGCTTCATAGCATCCATTTTTCCCACATCCACATTTTTTACCGTTTCTTTCTATTATCATGTGTCCTGCACTTCTTATTTGTTCTACAAGCTTTCCTTGAATAAATACAGCTGTACCTATTCCTGTGCCTATTCCTAAGAATATTCCATTTGTGCTTTCTTTTAAACTACCATATTCCTTTTCTGCTAATCCAGCACACATTCCATCATTTTTCACATAGACCGGTATATTAATTTTTTCTTTTATCAATTTTTCTATGTTTAATCCATTTATTTTTAGATTAGGTGAATTTGTAACTATTCCATTGCTTATTCTTCCGTGGAATCGAAACGCCTATCATTTCCACATTTTCAAGTTTTTTCTCTTCTAATATGTTTCCAATTGATTCATGTATATATTTTCTTATAGTTTGTTCTATATCTTTTTTATCTTTTTCGACAAAATTTTTTTCAAGCTTGTATATTATTTTGTCTTGATCAACAAGTCCTATTCCAATATGGCTTCCACCTAAATCTATACCTATTTTCATAATTTATCTCCTTATATATTATTTATTGCATTTCTTGCTAATTCATCACATCTATTATTTAATTCATTATCACTATGCCCTTGAACTTTTACAAATGTTACTGAATGTATTTTTGTAAGTTCTATTATAGCCTCCCAAATTTCTTTGTTTTTTACTTCCTCTTTCTTAGAATTTTTCCATCCATTTTTTTGCCAAGATCCTACCCAATCCTTGTTAAACGCATTTACAATATATGCACTATCACTATATAGTTTAACTTGGCATGGATATTTTAGTGTTCTTAATGCCTCTAATACAGCTGTCAACTCCATGATATTATTTGTCGTTTCTGCTGAGCACCCAGATATTTCTTTTTCATTTCCCTGATATTCGAGTATTGCTCCCCATCCCCCTGGGCCTGGATTTCCAGAGCATGCTCCATCCGTATATATTGTAACTTCTTTCATAGTTTTTTCCTCCATTTTGACAATTATTTACATAAAAGGATTGAATTATTTATTTTTTTATGATATTATATCAATAAACAGTAAAATTGTAAAGGAGATAAATTTATGGATACTGTTCTTGGAATAATTGGTGAATATAATCCATTCCATAACGGACATCTTTATCATTTGAACGAATCAAAAAAACTTGCAGGTGCAAACTACACTGTTGCAGTTATTTCTGGTAACTTTGTTCAAAGGGGTAATGTTGCTCTTCTTGATAAATGGTCAAGAACTAAAATGGCTATTCTAAATGGTGTTGATTTAGTTTTAGAATTACCTTGCATATATAGTATCTCAAGTGCTGAAAATTTTGCACTTGGTGCAATTAAAACTCTTGATTCACTTAAAATCATTGATACAGTATCTTTTGGTGCAGAAATAAGTGATATCTCTGTACTCAAAGAATTTGCAGAAATTCTCACTGAGGAACCTGATGAATTTAAATCATTACTTGCACATGAATTATCAAAAGGTGTATCATTCCCAAAAGCAAGAGAAAATGCTCTTTTAATGTATTTGAATGATATTAGAAAATATGCAAATGTATTATCATCTCCTAATAACATTCTTGCTATTGAATATTTAAAAGCATTAACTTTGACAAACTCTACTATTCAACCACTTGCAATAAAAAGAGTTGGCCCTGGTTATAACAGTAACATGGTTACTGATAACTTTGCGAGTGGAACTGCAATTAGAAGATTTATAAAAGAAAGAAATTTCTACTCATTAGATAAAGTTTTACCTAAAGTATCATATGATATTTTGGCAGAAACAATTAAAAAAGGCCATTATGTTGATGGCATTGAAAGATTTGAAAAAGAAATAATGTTTACTTTGAGACGTATGACTGTTGCTGAAATTGCAAATCTTCCTGATGTATCAGAAGGCCTTGAAAATTCAATCAAAAATGCTGCTAATTCTTGCAATAATCTTGCAGAATTTGTTAAACTTGTTAAATCTAAAAGATATACTCAAACAAGAATTGATAGAATTTTGTTATATGCTCTTCTCGGCTTTACTAAAGAAGATATGGAAGTTTCTAAAAAAATAGATCCTTACATTAGAGTTTTAGGCTTTAATTCAAAAGGTCAAGAATTACTATCTGAAATATGTAAAGAAAATAGGAGATTACAGGTTATAACTTCTGTTAAAAGTTTCATGTCAACCTGTAGAAATAAAAAGCTTTTAATGATGCTTGAAAAAGATATTCAGGCTACAAATACCTATACTTTAGGATATGAATATGACTCTTTCTCAAACTTAGATTACACAACAAAATTAATAACGTATTAAAATAATTGATATGAAAAAAGCAATAATATTTATTTGTAAGAATAAATATTATTGCTTTTTAGTGTCTTATTATTCTTCTTCAGATTCATCTATAAAGTCAAATTCATCTTTAAATTTTTCTTTAAACATTTCAAATACTTTGTTTAATACTTCTTCATCTTCAACGCTTATATAAGATTCTTCATCTTCTGATTCTGTATCTTCAACTTGAAGAATAACAACTTCTCCTGGTTCATTTTCGTCTTCATCAGTAGGTAATAATATTACATATTCTTCCCCATCTAATTCTACTAAATCAAGAAATTCGAAGCTAACTTCATTTCCGTCCTCGTCATTTAATACTATAACATTATCTAATTCTTCATCCATTTTTTATTTTCTCCTTTCAATATTTTTTATATAAATAATTGTTTTCAAACAATTTTAATGACTTTTTTTATTCATATATGTCTCTAAAATATACACTGCTGAAATTGTATCTACTATGTCTTTTTTTCTGGAAGCATCTATATCAAGAAAATTCATGGTCTTATGTGCTTGAACTGTTGTTAATCTTTCATCTACTACTTTTATATCTATATTATTAAATTTACACTTTAATTTATGTATGAATTTTTTAGTAACTTCTACCCTTTCCCCAGAAGTGCCATCCATGTTTATCGGCATTCCAATTACAAATGTAGAAATCTCATACATATTTAAAAGTTCTTCTATTCTTTTTAATACTATTTTATCATTGCCTTGATGATGTATTGTCTCCAAGCCTTGTGCCGTTATATTTAGTTCATCTGATATAGCTAGTCCTACCCTTGAGTCTCCATAGTCAATTCCTAAACTTCTCATTATTCTATTCCTATATATGTTTTTACCATTTTTTCAAGTAATTCGTCTCTTTCAACTTTTCTTATTATTGTTCTTGCATCATTATGACTTGTAATATACGTTGGATCTCCTGATAAGATATATCCAACTATTTGATTTACAGGATTATATCCTTTTTCTTCAAGTGCCTTATATACTTCTGTAAGCACCTCTTTATATTTTACATTTTGATCATTTTCTACTTTAAAATTCATTGTTTTATCAAAATCCATACTTATTCCTCCTTATTATATTTTATTAATATCACTTTCTTTTTCATCAGCTGTGTCAAGATATTCTTCTAGTTTTTTAAGTACCGCTTCTAAAGCTGTTCCTTTATAATATGTTGTAAGTATAAAATTTAATTTTGGATGTGTTGTAGCTACTTGTTTTTTCTTACTCTTACTGCTTTTTTCATTTTCTTCTGCTGCAATTACATCTTCAATTTTTAAATTTTCAACTTCCTTTTTTATATCATTAACAAATTCTACTACGCCATCAATTTCGACCCCAGAAAATACTATTGCGAATTTAGGACCAATATATCTAACAAATATATACTCATTAGATAATTTTTCTTTTATATAATCACATACATCTATTATCATTTGGTTTCCAGTGTCTCTATTTATGTTCTTATTAGTATCTTCCAAATTTGTAATTTTAAACATACATACTGTAGATGTTGTATAACTATCTATTATTTTTCTTCCATCTTCATATAAATATTCTGAGCTTTTTAAATCAGAATATAAATCTTGTCTTGTCAAACTTTCTACTATGTTTTGATAAGATACTATTTTGAAGATAGATATAATATTTTCTTTTACTACTTCAAGTATGGTTGTATCTATATTATCAAATGCGTGCATTTTTCCACTTTCGATTATCCAATATCCTATATATACATTGTCTA
>CANQMI010000034.1 GCA_947624905.1 uncultured Clostridia bacterium | reverse complement strand
GCAAGTCCTGCTAATGCAAGTCCTCCTCCTACAGTTCCTCCAACTGCTATTCTTCTAGCCATTCTTGGTAAAGTTTTTGCTTTATTTCTTAGAGTTGATTTTGTTCTATAATATTTAGAATAGGCAACATTAGATAATCTTTGTGAGAGATCTTTTTTTGCAAGCTCCCATTTATCTCCACGTTTGAATACTGGATCTGTTAGCTTTTTAATTTTTGTTTTCTCATCTTCATTTGAATCATGAGCTTGAGTACCATTTGGTGGATTTCCCTGTATTCCTGTTCTGCTTTCACCAGATCCACCATTATCATCTCCAGAATCTGCACTGCCTCCATTTGCCCCATTTATTGGAGTTTGGTCTGCCATTCTATCCATTAAAATATCTCTTGGATTTAATTTTGCTTCTCCAGGTTTTCTTGTTCCTGCTGATTTTTCTTCATTTGAACCAGAGCCACCTTTTCCTCCTGGCTTTGGTCTGTTTATTTTATTAAGTACAGATGAGAATATTGCTCCTCCTGCAAAGCTTCCTGCAGCAGACAATGTTCCCGCTTTATCAAATCCGAAAAATTTACGAAGTAATTTTTCTGCCGGTATCAAGAATCCTATTGCAACTATTGCATATATCATGTGCTGACTTGCAAGAGTCATTGCACTTCCTACTAATATTGTATATATTAACAAATGGAATGGTTGTATCATGACATTAAATATGTACTCTTTAAACCACATGTCAAATGCTTGTGCTTTACCGATCCTTTACTTTATCTATTGGGTATGTTAAAGCAACTAATGGTGCCATTAGCGTTAAAAATGCTACATATATTACCCTTTTCACATATCTTATAGCAAACATTGTTGTAAAGACTATAAGAATTATGTATAAGATAATAAATCCAAATGATTCTCCTGGATCATCAAGATTTACATATAATCTTGCATAGTTAATAAAGTATAGAATTTTTGATGGATCTGATGATACATATACAATATCTCCATTACTTGATATGTTTTGTGTAACTGTACCTTCAATAGTTTGAGTTGATTCTTCGAATTCTTTCGAATCATGTGGTGAACCATCACTTACTGGAAATCCATTTGTTAATGAAGTTATAAATTCATTTTTTTGTTCTTCGCTTAATTTGTTTAATGAACTATCTTCAGGTATATTATTAATATAATAATTACCAATATCTTTCTTTATATGTATTACTAGACCGGTTCGCATCATATACATACCAATCATTCCATATTCCATTCTCAACAGGCATATCTTTAATATCCTTTACATCTATACCATACTTACTTAATAAATTTCTTATTCCAAATAAATCAAAAGATGTCCCTGGTAAGCGTTCGTTATGTCCTAAATATGTAACATTTCCATATTTTTGATCTAGGTCTATTCCTGTTCCTACATTTGCAGCTTGAGCTAGCATTTCATCTATTTTACCAACTATATTTATGGTTCCTGCCATTATAAAGTGCATAAATAGCAATATACAGAATGCTACTATCCAATCTATAATCATTTGCTTATATTTTGCTTTATCTGCAGATGTACTTGAAATCATTATTCTGATTCCTATGTATAATAGAACTGAAAGAAGTCCAACTATTGCTATTGTTCTTAATGTTACATACCAACTTGCTATTACTCTTCTAAGTGCTGAGACTACATCTCCGAGAAGGTACTACATATCCATCTGATTTTCCAGTTACATCTCCAGTAGTTAATTTGTTTCCTGTATCTACAGTATAATTGTTTCCTCCATTATTTCCTATAAAGTCTACGTCTAATAATTGTATTTTATTTGAAAATATTAGTTCTGGGCTAATTTGAATAATTGGGTATTCAAATTTTCTAAGCCCTATAAGTCCATTGTCCCAGACGTCACCTTTTTTATCTGTTTCTACTGCTCCCGAGCTGTTATCTACTGCACTAATCCAATTTCCTGTAATTCCCCATTGCACCAGACTTATAAATATATCTGATACTGCTGTTATAAATTTTTTCATTGGGCTAAATAGTGATCCTCCAAAAGAAGCCTCTACATGTGGTGCCATACAAAAGTTTAGCAAAAATACACATAGAAACACTAGTATGATTTTTTGTATTAAATTCTTTTTGGTAAAAATTTTCATTGTTTGCCTTTTTCCCCCTAGATATTCGTACTACATTCTTATTTACTGATTTTTTCTTCTTTTCACTAGTTTATTTAGGTTTGTTTCAACAAACTCGAATTCTTTTGCTGTTGGAGTTATTTGAAGTATGGCAGTATCTGACCCTACTTTTAATAACCCTTCTCCTTTTGTACAAGTAATTAAAAATCCTGCTTCTCCGTCTGAAAGTTTAAATACTTCTTTTATGTATTCAATTTCTGATTTATCTTGTGCTAAGAATAATTTTGTATCTGATGATGTAAGAACTGCTTGTGCTTCTGGTTTTTCATAGAAATCTTGAAATCTCTGTGAAATTATTGCAAGAGATACATTTCTTTTTCTTGCACGTCTTGCCATTGTATTTAGAAAGTCTACTGCTTCTGGGTATGGTAAAAGCATCCATGCCTCATCTACAATAACTCTTTTACGGTTGGCTTTAGTTCTATCCTCACTGTTTTTCTTGACATATTTTTCCCATATCCAAGAAAGTAAAATTTGTTGAGCAAGTGGTCTTGCAAATCTTTCTTCAAGTTGTGATATGTCAAGATTTATAAATGGTGCCCCATCTAATAATTCAAATGTTGATTGTCCGTCAAAATATGCCATTTGTCCATCATATTCTCTTATGTATTGCTTCATAACTTTTAAAAGATAACTATAATGGAATTGATAATCTTTTATTGTGTTTTCTTTTGCTTTTTGCTCTAATCTTTTATACCAACTTCCTATTGTTGGCATTTCTTTTTTATCTTTTGCTATCATACTTCTTTTATCCATACTTGTTTCATATAGACTTGATGGATCATTTGTAATTCCTTTTGCTGCATATTCTTCTGCTACAGTTTCTGCTATTATTTGTTTTGTAAGCTCATTTACATCTGTACTCCTTGTACTACCTCTTGCCATTGTAAGTAGTGCTTGCGTTACGTCTTCAACTTTATTTTCTACATTTAGTACTACTCTGTCTTTTCCTGTAATTTCGTCTTTTACTGTTTCTAATTCTATATCAAATAAGTTTATAACTGTTTTTGAGTTTGGACTAAGTACAACATTTATTCCTCCAAGACTTTCTGCAACTATTGAATATTCACCTTCTGCATCTAATGCTAGGCTTTCTATTCCCATAAGTACTGATGATCTTGATATTAATGTTTTCATTGTAACTGATTTTCCGAGCTCCTGATTTTGCAAATATAACCATGTTATAATTTGTAAGTGAAGAGTGGAAGTTATCAAATAGTATTGGTACTCCAGTTTGTCTATTAAATCCTAGAGGTATTCCTGTTGGATGTCCTATTTCTGATGTTGTGAATGGAAATACAGTTCCCATAGAACGTCTATCAAATGTATGTGTTTTATTTATTTTATTTTCCATTAGAGGAAGATTTGATTGAAATCCTTCTTCTTGCATTGCCCATGCTGATTTTATTCCAACTAATGTTTTAGACATTTCTGTTGACAATAGTTTTGTAAATTTATCAAGTTCTTCCAAGCTATATGCAAATAATGTTGATACTATTGTCGCTTCAAATAATTTATTGTATCCTGCTGCTATTTCATCTCTTAGTTGTTCTGCTTCAAGTCTTTTTTGAGTTAGAGAGCTTTCTCTGTTTATATTTCCTCTGTCTTGTGCAACTATTCTTTCTGTTTCTAGCTCATTTATAACTCTATTTAATTCATTTTGCGATCTTGCTTCTGGTATTGGATTTATGTATATTGAAGTATTAATATCTCCAAATAAATACATATCTCTAAATATATCTGGAAAAGAACACATTCTAGGAAGTGTTGATACAAAGAAGCTTCTTGCATATCTTTTTGCATTTGATATTATTTCTATGTGGTCTATATTCGAAGCATCAATGCCTGATGGTGCTATCAAGTCTTTTACAGATTTTTTCTGTAATATTTCTACTTTTGGTTCTCTAAGCTGTTCTTGCTCTTCTTGTTCTTTTTGCTTTCTTTTGCTCATCTTGATCTTCCCCCTTTTCTTCTGTTTCATTATTTTCTTTTTGTTTATTTCTATCTGCCTGTTCTTTTGATATTTCATTTATTGCATCTGTCGCTACTTCTTTTCCAATATATGGTTCATTATCTTGTATTATCATTTTTGCCATTTCACTTATGATGTCATCCATATGTACTTTTCTTTCTTCTAGTTTTCTTTCTCTAGCGGTTCTTGCTTTTTCAACAAAGTCTTCTGCCTTTGTTACTGCTTTGTCTTCTATTTCTTGATCAAGAGCTGCAATTTTCTTTTCTATTACCTCTGGTGCTGTTGAATATAGTTCATCATATCCCGCAGCTAGTGCCTTGTCTAATCCAAATACTTCTGCTTCATCTCTGTTATATGCCATGTATAGCAATTCTACTAGAGAATTGGAGTCCAATATTTTTCCATTAACTCCTGATGCTGATAAAGCTGCAATTGTTGATTGACATCTAGTGTATAATTCTGAAAAAGCTATATTTTTTAATTCTTCTTTATCAAAGTTTGTATTTCCAAGTTCTGATGGATAATATGAAATTATTATGTAATATTGCTTGTTTAGTACATTTTTGTTCAAGCTCATTTGTTCTGTATTATATATTATGTCTTTTCCATATTCATAAAGATTTCTTAATTTTGTTAATTCATAAAATTGAGCATTTAATTCATCTCTATTAAATAAGCCTGATTGTCTATTTGATTCATATTCTGCTTCTCTTTTTCTTAAAGTGCTTTCAATTTCATTAACTCTTCTTTTATAATTTGCTATACTATTTTCTAGATTAACTGTTCTTGTTTGTACATATATTTGTATAGGATATCTTAATGAGTTTAAAAATTGAATAAATCCTTCCTCTACGGAGGTTTGTTCCATTGCTGACATTAAATCATAATTTACTCCTTGACATTCAATTACCATTAAATATCTACTTCCATTTTTTTGTACTATCATGTTGTCTTCTATTTTATCAAATTCCATAAATTTATTTATAGATTGTTTGTTATATCCCTTTGTTGCTGTATTGCCACTGCTTGGCACATCATTTCCACCTATAACATCTGGTTTTTCTTGTTTCTTTCTTTTGTTATCTTTAACTTTTACAATGATAAAGATTATTACCAATATAACAAATATTGTTAACATTAATGCTAATAGATATGTTAGTAGTTGTGTTATTTGATTATCTGTCATCTTTTGTTACCTCCTCAGTATATACATATATTTTTTTCTTGTTTTTGAATTTGAATTTTAACCATCTGAATATTACATCATCAAGATTTTCTCCTCCTGTTTTTTTTGTTATTTCAAATGCTGATGTATTTGGAACTTTTAGTGTTCCAATTCCAAATCCAATTAAAGCAAATATCAAAAGGAATATTACACCAATTGCGGTTAAGCCAAGTATACTAAATATCCAAAAAAGAAATAATCCTACTGCTCCTCCTACTGCTGTAAATATCAATCCTTTTTTTGAAAATATGAATAATATTCTTCCTTCTCCCTTGACATTTCTAGGTATCTGATATGCCATATATTTTCTGCCCCTTTCTCTTATGTACTTATTTGGGCATAAAATCCCATTATCACTTGTATACTATTATAGCAGAAATTTGTAAAAATTCCTAGAGTTTTGGCAAAAAAAATATAATTTTGTAACATTTTTGTAATATTTTCGTAATAAAAAAACACTAGCTCGTATTTTGAGCCAGTGTTTCTTATTAATTTGATGTCTATTAACCTTGTGTTACAGAACTTGCTAAACCTACAACTGCTTTTGCAATGTTTACTGCAGCAAATAATATAACTGCACCAATTATGTATGGTAACATTGTCTTTTTATATTCTGCTTTTTCTTCTGCACTTCCCATCATATATTTGATACCTATTACCATAAGTACACCAACAGCGATAAGAGTTCCTACAACTTGTATTATTCCTAATACTCTTTCACCAACATTTACAAAGCTTGAAGTATCTCCTGGTGTTATTTCAAGTCCCTCTAGTACACTTGTTGATGCAAGTACTGGTGCTATTGCTGTGAATACCATAAATACTGTCATTACTATAGGTAATATTTTAATTAGCTTTTTCATAATTTGTCCCTCCTTTTTTATTTTTTATATTTATATTAAATTATCTCAAATGTTTGAGAAAACATTAATAACTATTTTATAACCATTTTAGTGTTTCATAAATCTGAAATGTGTATTCTTTCCAATACTTAGCTTCATCACTATCTGGATTTTCCTTTGCTGCTTGATTCCTTTTTTCTAAAGCCTTATCATATTCTGATTGTAATTGCTCTTTTATTTGTGCTTGTTCTTGAGGAGTTTTATCACTGTAACCAGACATCAATCCATTCAAGTATCTGTTTGATGCTTCTTTACCACTACCTTCTACGCTCATTGTTACATCATATATAGCTGTTGTTATATTTACTGCTCCAAATAAAAGCACTGCACCTACTAAATAAGGTATCATTGTTTTTTTGTAGCTAGCTTTTTCTTCTGCACTACCTATCATGTATTTTAATCCAATTATCATCAATACTCCAACTGCTATAAGTGATCCTACAACTTGTATTATTCCTAAGATTTTGTTTCCTATATCTTGAGTATTATCACCTAAATCACTAAATATTTCTACTACCTTTGGTGCTATTATTGATGCTCCAAATAATAAGAAACATCCTGTTACATATGCTATCATACTCTTTTTGTATGTTGCTTTTTCTTCAAGGCTTCCTGTCATATATTTTATACCCATTATCATCATAACACCAACTGCTATAAATGCTCCTATTTTAGATATAAAATCTGTAATTGTATCTATAAAACTTGTATTTAGGTCTATATTACTATCTCCTATGATTTGACTTGGAGAAAGTGCTCCTCCTATTTCTGGCATTGGTTGTGGTGGTTCTTCTATTTCACCTTGTGTAGCCACTACTTGTCCCGCAAAGGAATATTTTGGGACTGTAATGATCATTAACATCATCATTACAAGTAATAACACTTTTTGCAATGTGTTTAATTTCATTATAATCCCCCTCCTTCTATTTGTCCTATTTTTTCATAGATACTATATAATATTGATTTGACATTGAGCTTGTTTGGATAGTTCCTTCTATATTCTTTCCTAATTCTAATGCTAACTTCCAAATTCCAAATCCTCCAAATACTACTATACATCCAATTATATATGGTATAAGCATTTCTTTAACTTTTGCTTGTCCTTCTGCTTCGCTTAGCATAAATTGCACTCCTAAAACTGTTGCAATTATAACTGCTATTACTATACCTGCTGATAAAAGAATATTATACAAATATCCTGATGCTCCTTCTATAGCTCCTATCGACACATTAACAGTTCCTGGATCTGCTGCACCTAAGAAACTTTGTCCATCTTCTATAATTTCTCCTATTGCAGATACCCTTGTATTCATGCAAAATAGTAATATAAGGATAATCATTATTAAAGTTATTATCTTATATATTTTTTTCATAATCCTTACCTCCTATTTAAACATATTTTTTTAATTATACAATATTTTTCAACAAATTTCAACTTTTATGGTAAACTTTATATTTTATTGAAACATTTCATAAATTATTTGTGCCAATGTTGAGCCACCAAATATTAATGCTGCAGCTACTATATATATCCACAAGGTTTGCTTGTATTCTGCCTTTTCTTCTACACTACCCATGATATATCTTATACCGACAACTGCAAGTATCACAACTGATAATGCTTCTCCAAAGGTTCTAATTACCTTGACTATAATATTTCCTATATTTACTAATTCGCCAGTATTTCCAGCTTCTGCTGGATTTCTTGCTCCTTCAGGATCTATTGAATTTAATCCTACTGCTTGAGTTTCACATATGAAACTTGTTGCTACTATTATGGCTAAAAGTATTGTTATTGTTAGCATTATGTATTTTTTCATATGCTCCACCTCCATATATACATAATATTCTAAATTTATTATACATTATTTTTCATGATTTTGCAAATTTTTTGTATAATTTTAGCAATTTTTTTATAAATTTGTCATTTTTATGGCCTAATTTATTATGTTTTTATTGCTAAATTACTAACATAATTTATGTTTTTTATTCTTGATGATAAAAAAATACCCCATTTAATTTACAATATCTTTTCTGAAATTGTAATTATTAAATGAGATACTTTTTATTAGGCTTCTTCTCTTGTGTATCCAGAATATAAATCTTGTATTTCGTGTATCCCGGATGTATTTAATATTTTGTCATGTTCATCTAATATTCTTTTTAGATTTTCATTAAATTCTGATACTTCATAGCAGTTTATTATTTTTATATCTTTGTTTTTTAATTTTCTTGATTGTTTTTCCATCCATCTTTCTATATTTTTATTTATGTATTCTATTCTTTCTTTGTTTCCTTCTACGAGAATTATCGTTTCTCCTTTATTTCTAATGATTTTGTCTAAATAATTTTTTATATCATTATATTTTATAAGATTTTTACTTTCCCATCCTATATTTAATATATCTTCTTTGATTTTGTTTTCAATTTGTAATCTGTTCAATATTTCCTTCATATTATTTGTAATATCTTTTTCAAATATTGTGTTTACA
Source organism: uncultured Clostridia bacterium (assembly GCA_947624905.1). Lineage (GTDB taxonomy): Bacteria > Bacillota > Clostridia > TANB77 > CAG-508 > JAAWPK01. Next base: position 3,786 of record CANQMI010000034.1, on the reverse strand, counting down.
TTGTTTCCATTTTTGATTTTTTCTTCTATGAAAGGAAGCAACATTGCTGTCAGATGCCAATCACTAACATAAAAGCTACAAATCCTTATTTTGCTATTTTTCATTCGTTTCCCACCTTTTTTACTTTTGTTTTACTGGTAAATTTTACCATTTATTTTTGAGTGTGTCAATACATTTTTCGGATAATTTATCTTACACTTTTCGACACTTTTTCTTCCAATTTTTGTAATATTCGTTTTTTTTATTTCCTTTTTGATAAATTTATGTTCTAAATGTATATTATTTCTTTTTCTGTCAATACTTAAATTAATGATTAATTTTTTATAAACAAAGGAGAATTTTATGAAATTTTTTAAACGTGTTTTTTTGCTAACTATATTATTTTTATGCTATACAACTATTTGTGCCTTTTCTTATTCTTCAGCTGTTTTTGATGATATCTCTAACAGCGTATTCAGACTCCACATAATTGCAAATAGTGATTCTCAAGAAGATCAAAATCTAAAATTATTAGTGCGTGATAATGTATTAAATTATATGAAAGAAATTGCTTCTGATGTTTCTTCTAAGGATGAGGCTATTTCTATTATGGAAGCTCATCTTGATGATTTTCAAAGTATTGCTATTTCTACAATTAGAAATGCTGGTTATGACTATGATGTTAATTTGAGTGTTGGGAAGTTTGATTTTCCTACTAAAACCTACGGAGATATTTCTCTTCCTTCTGGTATGTATGATGCTCTTGAAATTAAAATCGGAGATGCTGCTGGACAAAACTGGTGGTGTGTGATGTTTCCGACTCTTTGCTTTATTGATGTAAGTTCTGGTAGTTTAGATGATAATTCTAAGGCTGTTTTAGAGGAAAATTTGAATGAGGAAGGTTTTGATTTAGTTTCTGAGAATAACGCTGAGATTAATTTTAAATTTAAAATTGTAGAGTTTTTTGAGGATATTAGATTGACTTTAGCTGAATTATAGTTCAAGAATTTTCAAGGACGCCCATGCGTCCTTTTTTAGGAGGTCGTTTTATGAAATCTTTATGGAATGGTTTAGAGCCTAAAATACTTGATGATAAAAAAGTACTTGATAGTAACTGCAATGCTGATGTGTGTATAATCGGTGGTGGAATCACAGGTATAAGTACTGCATATTATTTATCTAAGTCTGGTAAAAAGGTGGTGGTGTTAGAAAGAGATTCTTTAGCTGATAAAACCACTGGAAATTCTACTGCTAAAATCACTTCTCAGCATGGACTATTTTACAAATATTTATTAGATGATTATGGTCAAGATTTTGCTAAAAGTTACTATTCTGCAAATCAAGAGGCCATTTCTAGAATCAAATCAATTATTCAAGAGGAGAAGATTGATTGCGATTTTGAGTCTCAAGATTCATATGTTTTTACACAGAGCAGTAGAGAGGTTTCAAACATAGAAGATGAAGTCAAGGCTGTTAAATCTTTTGGCGGAGAGGCTGAGTTTGTTAAATCTATTGAACCTAACTTGGGTAATGTAAAAGGTGCTATAAAGTTTCCAAATCAGGCTAAGTTTAATCCTCGAAAATATGTCAAGGGTTTAGCTAGAGCAATTGAAAATAACGGATCAGAGATTTATGAAAATAGTAAAGTTGTTTCTGTAAAAAATGAGAATGATGAATATGTTGTTTCAACAGATAAAGCTTCTGTTAGAGCCAAATATGTTGTTGTTGCAACTAATTATCCTATTATAAATACTCCTCGGTTTCTATTTCATTAAAATGTATCAAGAGATGTCTTATGGTATTGCTATTCAAACAGATAGTAATCTTTTTCAGGGAATGTATATAAATGCTGAGAGCCCTACTATTTCTTTAAGAACTGCAACAGACGGTGATAGAAATTTTCTAATTGTTGTTGGGATGGATCATAGAGTTGGTGCCAAAATTGATTTAGAAAATGCCTATGATAATCTTGAAAGTGTTGCGAAGAGTCTATATCAAGATGCTAGAGTTTTGTATAGATGGAATACTCAAGATTGTATCACTTTAGATAAAATCCCCTACATTGGTGATTTTTCTAAAACCATGAAAAATATTTATGTTGCTACTGGATATAAGGAATGGGGAATGACAACGTCAAACGTTGCTGCAAATATAATTTCTGATAAAATTTTAGGGAAGAAAAATAAATATGAAAAGATTTTTACTTCTACGAGAATTAATCCTATTAAAAATAGATGGGAATTTGGAGAAATGCTAAAAGAAACAACTAATTCTTTAATTATTAATAAATTTAAAATTCCACAAGATAAACTAAATGATGTAGGCTTAGATGAGGGAAAGATTATAGAATTAGATGGGCATAAGGTCGGTGTATATCAAGATCAAGATGGAAATGTTTTTGCAATTAATCCTATATGCTCTCACTTAGGCTGTGAACTTTCATGGAATAATCTTGATAAAACTTGGGACTGTCCTTGTCATGGTTCAAGATTTGATTACCGTGGAAGATGGCTATATGATCCTGCAATTGATGATCTGAAATTTTTGGAATGAAAATGTTTTATTATAAAATTTAGTTCAAGAATATTTCAGCTATTTGCTTATTATCAAGTTTTATGATAATATGTATAAAAAGTTTCAAGGAGGAGATTTTGATGAGAAAAAATATTAAAACAACAGAGGCAATATTTCCAATGCCTGTATTAATGATTGCAACGTATAACGAAGATGGAAGTGTTGATGTAATGAATGCAGCATGGGGAACTATGCTAACAAGAGATCAAATTATATTAAATTTAACAGAGTCTCACAAAACTGTTAAAAACATGAAATCAAGAAAAGCATTTACTGTAAGTATCGCAGATAGTAAGCATGTTGTAGAAGCAGATTATTTTGGAATAGTATCAGGAAATAATACACCAAATAAATTTGAAAATTCTGGATTGTCGGCAACAAAATCTGAAAATGTTGACGCACCAATTATAAATGAGTTTCCAATTTGTTTTGAATGTGAATTTATAGAGTATCAAGATGATGAGTATGGTGCAGGAGTTATCGGAAAAGTCGTTAATGTAACTGCTGATGAAAGTGCTATGACTGGAGATACTGTAGATATTTCAAAAGTTGATGCTATAGCATTTGATCCTTACACACATGGATACTATAGAGTTGCTGAAAGAGTTGGAGAAGCTTTCAAAGATGGATTGCAACTAAAAAAATAATAATACCTGTAACTTGATGATAGTATTCGAAAAGTTCCTGGTTGTGCATTTGGGATGGGTAATCCGAATGTAAATTTTGCAAAATAAAAGCTCTGTATTGCTTTATTACAAGCATATACAGAGTTTTCTTTAACTGGTCGGGGCGGTAACTTTAAATAAAGCTTATAATCAGCTTATAAACTGTGTTTTCTATTATAAATGGAATTACGACAAAACTATGTCGCAATTCCTAATCAGTTCTATTTAATGTTTTTTCTATATGAATAGTCAATTAACCATTTAATCATTTGTATTTTGAGCATTATATTTCTCTCTTACTTTTTCAATATAATCTTCATACTTAGAAAAATCATTATTCTTAAAATAATCATATATTTTTCCATAAGTATTAATAGTAGTTTGTATATCCTCGTGCCCTAAAATAACTTGCAATACAGTAAGTTCCATTCCAGACTCTATACATCTAGTTGCAAAAGTGTGCCTTAGCATATGAGTATTTACAGGAATACTCAAATCAGCCTTTTTTGCTATTCTTTTAAAATATGAATTTATTGTGCCATCTGCATAGAAATTCCCATTAGCTTGT
>CANQMI010000033.1 GCA_947624905.1 uncultured Clostridia bacterium | reverse complement strand
TTTAGCTTATTCTTCTCTATTTGTGAGAATAAATCATTTAATGTAACTTTTGATGTTGCATTTATTGATTTTTCTCTTTCTTGACGTTTTCTCTTCTCAATCAAGTGTTTTGCTGTTTTTTCATCTTCTACTTCATAGAAAGTTTCACCAGCTTCTGGAACTTCTGTCAATCCTATTATCTCAACTGGAGTAGATGGTCCTGCTTTTTTAACTTTCTTTCCTTTGTCATTTACCATTGCTCTTATTCTACCTATAACAGAACCTACAACTATTGTATCTCCTACATCCAAAGTTCCACGTTGTACAAGCATTGTAGCTATTGGTCCTCTAGTCTTATCAAGCCTTGCTTCTATTATAACACCTTTGGCTTGTTTATCAGGGTTAGCTTTTAATTCTTGAACATCTGCAACTAATAGTACCATCTCTAAAAGTCCATCTATATTTATTCTCTTTTTAGCAGATATTTCTACGAATACAGTATTTCCACCCCATTCTTCTGGAACTAGATCATATTTCATTAATTCTTGTTTTACTTTTTCAGGATTTGCACCTTCTACATCTATTTTATTTATTGCAACAATAATTGGTATATTTGCATTTTTTGCATGATTTATAGCTTCTACCGTTTGAGGCATTACTCCATCATTTGCTGCAACAACAAGTATTGCTATATCTGTAACCTGTGCTCCTCTTGCTCTCATTGATGTAAATGCTTCATGTCCTGGTGTATCCAAGAAAGTTATTTCTCTTCCATTTACTTCAACTTTATATGCACCAATATGTTGCGTTATTCCTCCTGCTTCTCCTTCGATAACATTTGTTGATCTAACAGCGTCAAGTAGTGAAGTCTTTCCATGGTCTACATGTCCCATAACTACTATTACTGGTGGTCTTGGTTTTAAATCTTCTGGTCTATCTTCAGAGTCATCAAATAATATATCTTCTTCTGTAACAACTTCTTTTTTGCTTGCATTTATTCCAAATTCTTGTGCTATAAGAAAAGCTGTATCAAAATCTATTTCATTATTTACTGTTGCCATTATTCCATAATCTAATAATTTTTTTATAATATCTCCTGTTGTTTTTTTCATTTCTTGTGCTAAATCTTTTACAGTTATTGATTCTGGAATAGTTATCTCTGTTAGCTTGAATATTTTTTGCTTTGTTCTTTCTTCATCTTGAGTATTTTTCTTCTTTCCTCTTTTACCTCTAACAGTTGTTAAATCATAATAGTCTAACATTCCGCCTTCTGGGTCAGCAAACATATTTGATAATCTATTTTCTTGTTTTAAATTTTTTAGTTTGCCAGAATCAAATCCTTCATCACGTCCTCTTTTTGAATTTTTCCTTTGTCTATTTTCATCTTGAGTATTTCTGTTGTTATTTCTTTGTTTTCCCATATTTCTATTGTATTCTCTAGTGTTTTCTTTTTCTCCTAAGTCTTGGGCCATAATATTTTTAATATTTTTTTCTATGCCTTTTTCATCAAGAGTTTTTCTGTTGTTATTTCTAAAATTGTCATTATTTCCTTGTCTATTTCCAAAATTGTTTTTATTTTGGTATCTATTATTTCTATCAAATCCATTATGATTGTTATGTTCTCCATTGTGTCTCATACCATCATTTTGTCTATGATTATTATCACCAAAATTTCTCTTATTATTTTCAAATTTTGGTTTGTTTGAATAATTTTTATTTGGTTGTTGATTTGGTTTCTTTTCTTCTTGTTTTTGTTCTTCTACTTTTTCTTGTACTTCAACTGTCTCTTTTTGTTCTTGGCGTGGTGGTTCTTCTTTTTTAACTTCTTCTTTCTTATTTTTAGAAGGGAATCCAAATAATTCGCTAGCCGTCATTGGTTTTGTTGGTTTGTTTCTATATACGATATTGTATTCTTTGTTTTTATTCCTCTCAACAAATCCAATATCTTTTCTCGTTTTTTGCTCTTTTTCCTTTTTTTCTTGTTCTCTTCTTGTAATTTCTTCATCTGAAATAATAACTTCTCTTCTAATTATTACAGGTGTGCTATTTGCTTTATCTTTTTTAGGTTCTTCTTGTTTTTGTGATTGCATACTATTTTTTTCAGGTTTTTGGTTAGTTAATTCTTTTTCTATTTTTTTGATATCCTTTTCATCAATTATGCTTAAATGGCTTTTCACCTCTAAACCTAATTTTGTTGCTATATCTAGAATTTCCTTGCTTGATTTATTAAATTTTTTTGCTAATTCATGTATTTTTATTTTATCCATAGCAAATCACCCCCGTTTATTTTTTTAATTATCCCTTCTGAAAAATTGTCATCAGTTATTCCTATTATTGCTTTATTATTTTTTCCGATTGCATTGCTTAGTTTTTGTATTGTACTATATTCTATTACCTTGATATTACTTGTAGTACAAACATATTTTATATTTTTCTTGGTTTTGTCTGATGTATCATTTGCAAGTATCACTAATTTTATTTTATGTTTTTTTATTCCCACAAGCACTGCATCATTTCCTGAAATTATCTTTCCGAGCTTTTGCTCCGGAGTCCTAACATCCCTAAAATATTTTCGCTATCTGCCAAAAATTACACCTCTTAATTCGTTATATTTTTTATCATCAACATTCACTTTTAATGCTCTTCCTAATTTTTTAGTTTTAACAACATTTTCAAAGCATTTTATATCTTTGCAAATATATGCTCCTCTGCCTTCTAACTTTTTTTTAGGATCGAAAACCACATCATTGTTGCTTGTTCTTACAATTCTAATAAGTTTATCTTGATGAAATTTATTTCTACAACCTATACATGTTCTTATTTCTTTACTATTCTTCATCTTTTTCCTCTATTACTTCTTGTTCTGTCTCATCTTGTGTTTCTTCTTGCATTTTCATTAACATTTCTCTGAATTGAGATTCTGACTTGATGTCTATTTTCCAACCTGTAAGTCTTGCTTCAAGTCTTGCATTTTGTCCTGCTTTTCCTATTGCAAGTGATAATTGATCATCTGGAACTATTACTCTTGCGGATTTTTCATCTTCTATATCTACTGCCATTACTTTTGCAGGAAGTAATGCTGATGATATAAATATGGCTGGATCTTCGTCCCATTCAATAACATCTATTTTTTCTCCTGCAAGTTCATTGATTATATTTTGTATTCTGACACCTTTTTGTCCTACACATGAACCTACTGGGTCTATATTTTCATTTGAAGCATGAACTGCAACTTTACATCTGTTTCCTGGATCTCTTGATACACTTTTTACTTCTATTAGTCCTTCATATATTTCTGGTATTTCAAACTCGAATAATTTTTTAACAAAATCACCTGCTGTTCTTGAAACTATAACTTGAGGTGCACCTTTACTTCCTCTTACTACATCAAGTACATAGGCCTTTACTTTATCATTTACCTTATATTTTTCTGTAGGTATCTGTTCTTTTGCTGGCATTATTCCTTCTAGTTTTCCCAAATCTAATATTACAGCTCCAGTATCTGCTCTTTGAACTATTCCAGAAACTATTTCTCCTTTTCTTTCATTAAATTCTCCAAATACTATATCTCTTTCAGCTTCTCTTAATTTTTGTATAATAACTTGTTTTGCTGTTTGAGCTGCTATTCTACCAAAATTTCTAGGATTTATCTCAACATCAACAGTATCTCCCACTTTAAGTTTTTTATTAATTTTAGTAGCTTCTGTTTTACTTATTTGTAAAACTGGATTCTCTACTGCTGTAACTACTTCTTTTACAGAAAAGATATGAGTTTCTCCTGTCTTTTTATCTACAACAATTTTTGCATTTTCACTATCTTTATAATTATTTTTATATGCTACCATCAAAGCTGCTTCTATCTGTTCAATCAAATATTCTTTTTTAATTCCTTTCTCTTTTTCTAATGTTTCAAGTGCAATTTCTAATTCATTGTTATCAATGGCTTTCATTTTTTAATCAATCCTTTCCTTTACCAATTATATTTTGTTTTTATTTGTGCTATTTGTTTTCTATCTATCTCTTTTTCTTCTTTTTCAGTTTGTATATAAATTTTATTTTCATCAAATTTTATAAGAGTGCCTTGTAAAATTTTTGAATTATCAATCGTTTTAAAAAGTTTTATTTCTACTTCTTTTCCTATGTTTTGTTCAAGATGTTTATTTTTTCGTATAATTCTTTCTATGCCTGGTGAAGAGACTTCTAAAAAGTACTGTTCTTTTATATAGTCTGCCTCATCTAAAACATCATTTATTGCATTTGATACTTTTTCACAATCATTTAAATCTATTCCAGTTTCTTGATCTATATATATTCTTAAAAAATAATCTTTTCCGTTCTTTTACATATTCTACATCATATAAGTCATAGCCTAAATCTCTAATATATGGAGTTATTAGTTCTTCGACTTTTGTTTCGATATTTGCCAAATTCCTACCACCTCTTTTCACAAATAAAGAGTGGAATTTGCTTCCACTCTTCTAGTCTCATATTTAGCATAATTATTATATACTGTATTTACAGTAATGTCAATACTTTTTGTTAATTTTTAGTACATTCCTTCCATTCCTGCTCCTGCTTGTTCATTATTTCCATGTCCACATCCGCAGTTTTCTTCTTTTTTATCTGTTACAATGCTTTCTGTTGTAAGTACCATAGATGCAATGCTTGAAGCATTTTGTAAAGCACTTCTTGTAACTTTAGTTGGGTCTACAATTCCTGCTTTTTTCATATCTACATAGTCTTCTTCACTTGCATCAAATCCGAATCCTTCTGCACTTGTTTTAACTTTTTCTACAACTACAGATGGCTCTAATCCAGCATTTAAAACTATTTGTCTCATTGGTTCTTCAAGTGCTGCAAGAACTATTTTTCCACCTAATTTTTCATCTTCCTTCAATCCTTTTACTGCTTCTTCTACTTTAGGAATAACATTTATATATGCTGTTCCTCCTCCTGCAACTATTCCTTCTTCAACAGCAGCTTTCGTTGCAGCTAAGGCATCTTCTATTCTTAGTTTCTTTTCTTTCATTTCTATTTCTGTTGCTGCACCAACTTCTATTACAGCGACACCACCTGCAAGTTTTGCAAGTCTTTCTTGTAATTTTTCTTTGTCGAATTCACTTACAGTATCTTCTATTTGTTTTTTGATTTGATTTATTCTTGATTTTAGTTTTTCTTTGTCTCCAGCTCCATCTACTATTACGGTGTTTTCCTTTTGAACTTTTACTTGTCTTGATCTACCTAGTTGATCTATTGTTACATCTTTTAGTTCTAATCCTAAATCTGATGTAATAACTTCTCCACCTGTCAAGATTGCTATATCTTGAAGCATTTCTTTTCTTCTATCTCCATATCCAGGAGCTTTGACTGCTACTACATTTAATACTCCTCTTAATTTGTTCAAGATTAAAGTAGATAATGCTTCATTTTCAATATCTTCAGCTATTATTAAAAGTTTACCAGAGTTTTGCATTAATGTTTCTAGTAATGGTAAAATTTCTTGAATATTGCTTATCTTCTTATCTGTTATTAATATATATGGATTATCAAATACTGCTTCCATTTTTTCTGTATCTGTTACCATGTATGGAGAAACATATCCCTTATCAAATTGCATTCCTTCTACTACATCAACTTTAGTTTCTGAAGTCTTGCTCTCTTCAAGTGTTATAACTCCATCTTTTGAAACCTTTTCCATAGCATCTGCAATAAGTTTTCCTATTTCAGTATTATTTGCAGAGATACTTGCAACTCTTGCTATATCTTCCTTGCCATTAACTGGTGAGCTAATCTTCTTCAAAGCAGAAACAGCTACATTTACAGTTTTATCCATTCCTCTTTTTATAGCCATTGGATCTCCACCAGCTGCAACGTTTTTAACTCCCTCTTTTATCATTTTTTGAGCTAAAACAGTAGCTGTTGTTGTTCCGGTCTCCTGCTATATCGTTTGTCTTTGTAGAAACTTCTTTTACAAGTCTTGCTCCCATATTTTCATAAGGATCATCTAATTCTATATCTTTTGCAATAGTTACTCCATCATTAGTTATAAGTGGAGCGCCAAAGCTTTTATCGAGTACAACATTTCTTCCTTTTGGTCCTAATGTAACTTTTACAGTGTCTGCTAATTTGTTAACACCTTCCAATAATTTTTTTCTGGCATCTTCGCCATATAGAATTGTTTTTGCCATTTAAATCATTTCCTTTCATTTCTAAATTAGCCAAACGCAACAAATTTTGCGTATTAAACTATTTTTGCAAGAATATCTGATTGTTTAACAATGATATATTCTTCTCCTTGATATTTTATTTCTGTTCCTGAATATTTGCTTACTATTACTTTATCTTTTTCTTTGATGTACATTTCAACTACTTCTCCGTCAACTTTTCCACCTGGTCCAACTGCAATTACTTCTGCAATTTGTGGTTTTTCTTTTGAATTTGCTGAAAGGATAATACCACTTTTTGTTGTATCTTCACTTTCACACATTTTAATCAAAACTTTGTCAGATAATGGTTTAATCATTTTACATACCTCCTTTGATTAGCACTCATTATTTACGACTGCTAATATAATTTACACCTTTTTATAACCATTGTCAAGTGAATTTACAAAAATTTCATATTTTTTTGTGATTATTTATAAAAGCTCAAGAATATTTAAATAAAATAAAAAAGTCCCTGTAAGAAGGGACTAAATTTTATATTTATCTTTTACATTTTTTTGCGGCTTCTATAAGTCCTACAAATAATGGCTGTGGTCTATCTGGTCTTGATTTAAATTCTGGATGGAATTGTCCTGCTATAAAATATGGATGCTTTGTATATTCAACCATTTCTACAAGTAGGCCATCTGGTGAGGTTCCAGAAATCATCAATCCTTTTTCCTCTATCATCTGTCTATAGTCATTATTAAATTCATATCTATGTCTATGTCTTTCAGATATTTCTTTTTTGCCGTATAATTTCTTAGCTAGACTTCCATCTTGAAGAACACAAGGATATGCTCCAAGCCTCATTGTTCCACCTTTTTTATCTATATTTTTTTGTGTATTCATTATATGTATGACTGGGTTTTTGCAATTTGGTTCAAACTCTTCTGAATTTACATCATCAAGTCCGCAAACATTTTTTATAAATTCAACAACTGCCATTTGCATTCCAAGACATATTCCAAGGAAAGGAATACCTCTTTCTCTTACGTATTTTATTGCACATATTTTTCCTTCTATTCCTCTATTTCCAAATCCTCCTGGAACAACGACTCCTTGTACATCTCCTAATACTTCATTTACATTTTCTTCTGTTACTGTTTCTGAATCCACATATTTTATCTCTACATTTACATTGTTTGCATATCCACCATGTCTCAAACTTTCTGCTACAGAAAGATATGAGTCTTCAAGTCTAACATATTTTCCAACTATTGCAATTTTAACTGTATCATTTCCTATACTTCTAATGTGATCTATCATTTTTTGCCATTCTTCATTATGTGGTTTATTTTTCTCCAAATTTAGATGTTTGCAAACTGCATCTGCTAGTCCTTCTTCTTCAAGCATTAGTGGTACAGCATAAAGATTATCTGCTGTTAGATTTTGAATTACACATTCTTTTCTAACATTGCAGAATAATGCAATTTTAGCTTTCATTTCATCAGTCATTTCTGCTTCGCTTCTGCAAACTAAGATATCTGGTTTTATTCCATAAGATTGTAATTCTTTTACTGAATGTTGAGTTGGTTTTGATTTTAGCTCATTTGATCCGTATATATATGGAAGTAAAGTTACATGTATATATATTACATCTTCTTTTGCTTTTTCAAGTCCTATTTGACGAATTGCTTCTATAAATGCTACACCTTCCATATCTCCAACTGTTCCACCAAGTTCAGTTATAACTATATCTACATCTGTATCTTCAAAGCTGTAGATTTTTTCTTTTATCTCGTTTGTAATATGAGGAATTACTTGAACTGTTTTTCCTAAATAATCTCCTCTTCTTTCTTTCTCTATTACACTTTGATATATCTTACCTGATGTTACAGAAGAATTTTTTGTTAAACTTTCATCAGTAAATCTCTCATAGTGTCCTAGATCTAGATCTGTTTCTGCTCCATCATCAGTAACAAAGACTTCTCCGTGTTCATATGGGCTCATTGTTCCTGGATCTACATTTATATATGGGTCAAATTTTTGATTTGCCACCTTATATCCTCTATTTTTAAGTAATCTTCCGAAGTGATGCTGCTGTTATTCCTTTTCCTAGGCCTGATACAACTCCACCTGTTACAAATATAAATTTTTTGTTCATTTTAACCTCCATAACCAAAAAAAATAGATTAAAATTTTTTCCACCTTGAAAAAAGGGGTTTTTTTTTAATCTACTTTTTAATGTTAACATTTTTTTGTAAAAAAATCAACATATTTTTACAAAATTTTATATATTTTTATTATTTTCAAGTTCTTCTATTGCAAGATTATATTGTTCATCATTTGGAGCTTTACCATGCCAACCCACTTCATTTTCCATAAAAGATACGCCCTTACCTTTTATGGTCTTTGCAATTATTGCTGTAGGTTTACCTTTAGTTTGTTTAGCTAAAGTGAAAGCATTGATTATTTCTTGAATATTGTGTCCATCTATATTTATTACATTAAATCCAAAACTTTTAAATTTGCTATCTATTGGATATGGATTCATTACTTTGTCAACAGTTCCATCTATTTGTAGATTGTTATTGTCAACAATCACACATAAATTATCAAGTTTATAGTGGCTAGCTGTCATTGCTGCTTCCCATACTTGGCCCTCTTGTATTTCTCCATCTCCAAGAAGACAGTAGACTCTTATTCCGCTGCGGCTTAATTTCGAACTCATTGCTATTCCATTTGCAATCGAAAGTCCTTGTCCGAAGTGAACCAGTATTCATGTCTACTCCAGGTACTTTATTCATATCTGGATGTCCTTGCAAATTGCTATCGATATGTCTCAAATTTGATAATTCACTTTTATCAAAATATCCTCGATTTGCAAGTACACTATATAAAGCAGGTGCTGCATGTCCTTTTGATAATATAAATCTGTCTCTTGCTTCGTCTCTTGGTTTTTCAGGATCTATGTGCATTTGATTAAAATATAGTACAGTTAAAATATCTGCACAAGAAAGTGATCCTCCTGGATGACCTGACTTAGCACCATGTACAGCCTCAATGATTCCTATTCTTACATCAGTTGCTATTTTTTTTAATTCTTGAACGTCAGTAATTTTCAAAATCTTGTCCTCCTTTATTTTGTTCCAAATATTCTGTCTCCTGCATCTCCTAATCCTGGAACTATATATCCTACATCATTTAAATGTTCATCTATTGTTGCACAATAAATTTGAACATCTGGATGTACTTCCTGCATTTTCTTTAATCCTTCAGGTGCTGCAATTATACTCAAGAATTTTAAATTTTTAACTCCATCTTCTTTAAGTAAAGTTATGGCATCTATTCCTGAGCCACCAGTTGCAAGCATTGGATCTATAATTATTACTTGTTTGTTTTCTATTCCCTTTGGCATTTTATAATAATATCTAACAGGTTTTAGTGTTTCCTCATTTCTGTAAAGTCCAATATGTCCAATTTTAGCATTTGGTATCATTTTTATAATTCCATCTATCATACCTGTTCCTGCTCTTAATATTGGTACAAATACATACTCATTTTCATCTAACATTTTTGCTTTTGTTTTTGTGATAGGAGTTTCAATTTCTACCTCTCTTAATTTTGCATCTTTCATTGCTTCATAGCATAAAAACAATGTTATTTCTGAAATTAATTCTCTAAATTCTTTTGTTCCTGTTCTTTTGTCTCTTAAAATTGCTAATTTGTGTTCAATTAATGGATGATTTAATTTAATTGGTTCCATATTTTTTTCTCCCTTCTTTATTACAACCTTATTATCCATAATAAGATAATAGCTATACCAACAATTACTCTGTATATTGCAAATCCTTTAAAGCTACCTTTTTTCAAGTAATTCATTAAAAATTTAATTACAAATATTCCTACTATGAAACTTGCTAAAATTCCAACAAAAAATGGAACACTTATAACGAAATCTTTAAGTTTATATAAAGTTGCACCAGCAACGATTGGTGTTGAAAGTAAAAATGAATATTTTGCGACAGATTCTCTTTTAATTCCAAGTAATCTACCTGTCGTCATAGTTACTCCTGAGCGTGATACTCCAGGAATAAAGGCTAATGCTTGAGATAATCCTATTAAAAATGTTTGCTTGAATGTCATATCTTTGTATTCAACTTCTGATTTTGCATTTTTATCAACGATATAAAGAATTATTCCCATTACAATTAGTGCAATACCTATTATAATTGGTGTTGTTAACGCATCTTCTAAAAATTTATCAAGTATAAATCCTATTGCTCCACCTGGTATTGTTGCTATTACTAAATACCAGAACATTTTTCCTTCAAAAGATTTTTTCTTTTTTACGACTTGATTGTAACCACCTGCAATTAATTTTATCCAGTCTTTATAGAAGAATAAAACTATTGCAAATAAAGTTCCTGCATGAAGTGCGACATCGAATGCTTCAAAAGCTTGATTGAATGAAGCTGAGTCAGTCCATTTTAGTACCCAAGGTATTATGTAAAGGTGAGCAGAGCTTGAAATTGGCAATAACTCTGTTAATCCTTGTACAATTCCTAGAATAAGTGCTTGTAATACTGACATTTAAAATCTCCTACCTTTCCTTTTGTTCTTGATTTTGCAAATCGTCATATGTTTTTATATTTGGTTTTAATTTATACATATTCAACTTTCCAACAATGTTATATGTTTTATCAAGATGTTCTTTTACTTTTATTTCTTTTTTAGTATGTTTTGTTTTTCTTGGTTTGATATCTTCCTCGTCTATTATTGGCATTTGGAATTTACTTTTAACCGGTATAAATATTGGCTCTTGATTTGCAATCTTTATATAATTATTATCAAGTTCTATTGCAAGATTGACGAACTTGATTGCATTATCATGATCTCCTCTTAACATATATATTTTGCCTAGTTTATAATATGCGTCTGGCTCTTGGTCTTTGTCTTCTAATGCTTTTGTGAAGTATTTTTCTGCTTCATCTAAATCCATTTCAATTAAATTAATTTGTCCTAAGTTATAATACGCATGATAAAGCAAACTATTAATAGTAGATGCTTTTTCATAGCAAATTTTTGCATTTTGGAAATCATTTAACATTGTATATACAATTCCCATGTTATAGTATAAGTCATAATCATTTGGGGCATATTTAAGTCCATTTGTGTAAACATTTAATGCTTCTTTGTATCTCTCTTGTGTGCATAAAATATCCCCAAGTAACATTGTTGCATTCATATACTCTGGTTTTTTGCTAAGTAACGTATTTAGCATAACTATTGCATCATCAGGTTTATTTAATTCATTTAATAAATATGAAATTTTATAGTATGAATCATAGTCCTTTTTATTCAAATCGACAGCTTTTACATATTCATCAATTGCTTTACGCATTCCGCCTTCTTTTTCATATGTCTCTCCAAGCATTTTATGTGCAGAATAACTATCTGGATATTTATCTATTAGTGCTAATAATATATCTTTGCTCTTCTTTGTATTTCCGTATAAATGTATAAAACTTTGCTAAAGCGATAAATATGAGTTCTGAAAAATTTTTGCCTTGATGCTCCATATACATGATTATTATTGGGATTACTATAGATAGAATATATGCTAATATTTTTATAAAAATATTATAATTTAATCTAAAAATAATTTCTACAAAACTAATAGCTATTCCCAAAGCTTGAATCACTAATATAGCTATATATGCAGAATCTATTTTTTTTATCATTTTAAAAAACATTACAATAAATAGATAAAATGCTAGAATACTGAATATGATTTTCTCTACAAGCATATGTTTTCCTCCTTTTCATTTATCTATTTTCTCTTGAATATTTTATCCTATTTTTTTAAAAAAGTCTACAATTATTTATAAAATATTTTAAAATAATATAATTAATATCACCCTTGCTCGGAAGTTTGACAGTTTCAAATTAAAAAAATCTATGTAAGCATTAAAAATGCTTAATTTTTTTGTCAAATTTTTCACTTTTCTCTTGCACAATGTCTCACAATGTGGTATAATACCTTTATCTTAATCAAAGGAGAAAAAGATATGAGGTTACAAGTAGTAAAATCTAAAAATGCGCAATCCCTTTATGTTGTTAAATCTGTATATCATAATAAAAAACGTACTAATAAAGTTATTGAGAAGTTAGGTACTTATGAACAATTAAAACAAAAATTAATTTCTGAAGATCCTATTGAATGGGCCAAAAAATATGTTGATGATTTGAATAAAAAAGAAAATGAAAACACTCGTACAATTCTTGTAAAATATAATTCTAACAAAATTATTGAAAAAAATGTTCAAACTTCTTTTAATGGTGGTTACCTTTTTCTTGAACAAATTTACTATGCTTTAGGCTTAGATAAAATTTGCAAAGATATTTCTAAAAAATATAAATTTCAATATGACTTAGATAGTATCCTTTCTAG
>CANQMI010000032.1 GCA_947624905.1 uncultured Clostridia bacterium | reverse complement strand
TTTAATTCCAGAAAACAATCCATCAGTATTATTTACAACTGCTGGAATGCACCCACTTGTACCATATTTACTTGGAGAAAAACATCCAGAAGGAACAAGACTTGCAGATTATCAAAAATGTTTAAGAACAGTAGATATAGATGAAGTTGGAGATAATAGACATCTAACTTTTTTTGAAATGCTTGGAAATTGGTCTTTAGGGGATTATTTTAAAGAACAATCTATAAAATATAGCATAGAATTTTTAACACAAGAATTAAATATTCCAATGGAAAAATTATCAGTAACTTGCTTTGCGGGTGATGATGATGCTCCAAGAGATGAAGAAACAGCAGGTATTTGGGAAAGTGTAGGAATGCCAAAAGAAAGAATATATTATTTTGGAAAAGACGATAATTGGTGGATTGCTGGAGATGTAGGACCTTGTGGACCTGATACAGAAATATTCTACGATACAGGAAAAGAACCTTGTGGACCTGATTGTAACCCTTCTTGTGGCTGTGGAAAATATGTAGAAATCTGGAATAATGTATTTATGGAATATTACAAAAATGAAGATGGAACATATACAAAGCTAAAACAAAAAAATGTAGACACTGGCTTAGGACTTGAAAGAATAAATATGCTATTACAGGGAAAAGAAACACCATTTGATACAGAAATATTCAAGCCAATGATGGATAAGCTAAAAGAACTTGCTAAACACGACAGTTTACAAAGTAGAAGGATTGTCGCAGAACATTTAAGGTCAAGCATGATGATTATTGCAGATGGTGGAAAACCTAGCAACATAGATAGAGGATACATTTTGAGAAGATTAATAAGAAGAATGATAAGACACATGAATAAACTTGGCATAAATTTAGACTCTTTACAAGAGTTGATAGAACTAAACATCCAAATTTTAGGAGAAATGTATCCAGAGCTTGTACAGAATAAGGAAAATATAACTAATACAATAGTAGAAGAAAAAAATAAATTTGTAAAAACGCTAGAAAATGGTGAAAAGGAATTACTTAAAGAATTAAATAGATCAAGAGAAAACAATGTTAACATTTTATCTGCTGAGTCAGTATTTAAACTATATGAAACATATGGATTTCCACCAGAAGTTACAAGTGAAATCGCAAAAGAAAATAATTTTAAAGTGGATCTTGATGGTTTTGATAAGTTATTCAAGGAACACCAGGAAAAATCAAGACTTGGCTCTGAACAAAAATTCAAGGGAGGTTTAGCAGACCAAACAGAAGAAACTATAGCTTATCATACAGCAACACACCTTCTACATAAGGCACTTCAAATAGTTTTGGGTGAACATGCAACTCAAAAAGGCTCAAACATTACTCAAGAGAGATTAAGATTTGACTTTGCACATCCTCAAAAAGTAACAAAAGAAGAGCTTGACCAAGTAGAAAAAATAGTAAATGAGCAAATAAAAAGAGATTTGAAAGTAACTTGTGAAGAAATGAGCTATGATGAAGCAGTCAAGAGTGGAGCAATGGGACTATTTACAAACAAATATGGCGATAGAGTAAAAGTATATACAATAGGAGATTTTAGCAAAGAAATTTGTGGAGGACCTCACGTAGAGCATACAGGAGTTTTAGGAACATTCAAGATCAAAAAAGAAGAAGCATCTTCAGCAGGTGTAAGACGTATAAAAGCTGTTTTAATAAAATAAAAGGGGAAAATAAATGGAAGATTGTATATTTTGTAAAATAATAAAAAAAGAGATACCATCAGATATTGTGTATCAAGACGAAAATGTAATAGCATTTAAAGACATAAATCCTCAAGCGCCTATTCATATTATAGTTATACCTAAAATCCATATAAAATCTGTTCTTGAAGCAGATAAAGAAACAATTGGAATGATTTTTCAAGCAATAAATAAAATCGCAAACCAAGAAAAAATCGAAAAAACAGGATTTAGAGTAATTACAAATTGTGGAAAAAATGCAGGCCAGACAGTAGAACATTTGCATTTTCATATATTAGCTGGAAGAGAACTTGATGAAAAAATATGCTAAAATATATACAAATTGCAAAAAATATGGTATAATATAATATATAGAAACCTTAACAAAAGAAAGGGCGTGGTATTATGTTTAATAGTAAATTTAGCAATATGCTAACAGTAGTATTGATAGTATCAATAGTATTAATAATAGCACTGATAGGTTTTTTTGGCTATTCAATATATAATAAATATTACATAAATCATAAAGCAGATGAAGTTGTAGATTTATTCCAACAACAGACATCTACACAAAAACCAAATAATTCTAATAAGAATAATACAACACTTGAAGATGGTAATATAGTAATAGGTGGTGTAACAGAAGGAAATTCAATTTATGGTGACCAACAATCAACAAGTGGTGGACAGGTTCAATATGGTGGATATAACGTAATTGGAACAATATCAATACCAAAAATAAAAATTGAGTATCCAATACTTGACAAACCAACAAGTAAAGCACTACAACTATCAATTGTATATTTGACAGGTCCTGGAATTAATAAAGTTGGAAATACAGTCCTTCAAGGACATAATTATAAAAATGGATTATTTTTCTCAAACTTGAGTAAACTATCTAAAGGAGATATAATCTATTTAACAGATTCATCTGGAGCAAAGATGAAATATGCTGTTTATGAAAATACAAATAAGAGAGGAGACGACGCATCTTTCTATAACAGAGATACAGCAGGATTTAGAGAAGTTACATTATCAACATGTACTTCAGATGCCGAAATAAGAACAGTAATATTTGCAAGAGAAGTATCAGAATAGATAGAAAGGAATGTGAAAAGATGGAATATAGATATAGACCACAAGGAGTATGTTCAAGTGAAATGATCATAACAGTTGATAATGATAAAATAGAGAACGTAAAAATAATTGGCGGATGTCCAGGAAACACAGTAGGTGTAAGTAAACTTGTAGAAGGAAAAAAGATTGATGAAGTTATAAAACTTCTTAAAGGTATACAATGTGGATTTAAAGGAACATCTTGTCCAGATCAACTTGCAATAGCATTAGAGAAGATCAAGGAAGAAATGAAAATTGGCTAATTGCTTTAGCAATGCTTTAATAGGTACTATCAAAAACGATAGTGCCTATTTTTTTCAAGAACAAGAATTAAAAAGATAGACAACACATCTTGACCAAATTTAGTAAATAATATAGAATAAACTTGAATTTTAAATTCTTAAATCAAAAAAGTCAAGGAGAAGAATATGAACTTTTGTTATATAAAATAAAAGGAGGATGTATGTAAAATGAATGAAATAAAATGCCCAAATTGTGGAAAGATTTTCCAAATTGATGAAACAAGCTATGAATCAATTTTAAAACAAATAAGAGATGATGAATTTAATAAGCAAATTAACTCAAGAGAAAAACAATATCAGAAAGAAAAAGAAAATGAGATAATGATTGCAGAAGCACATATTAGAGAAGAACTACAAAAGCAAATCTCTGATAAAGATATAGAATTATCTAATTTAAAAAATCAAGTTGCAAATATTGAAGAGCAAACTAAGAATAAACTAGATAAGGAATATCAAGAACAAATAAATAAAAAGAATACAGAAATATTGGAACTTACAAATAAGTTAGCAGTAAATGAAACTAATAACAAACTAGAGATTAACAAAGCGCTTTCTGAAAAAGAGCAGAAGATTACTGAACTAAGTAGTGAACTTGAATTAAAAAGCAAAGAATATGAACTAAAAGAGAAAAATATAAAAGAATCTTATGATGCACAGTTAAAAAATAAAGACGAACAAATTGAATACTATAAAGATTTCAAGGCAAAACAATCAACAAAAATGATAGGAGAATCTCTTGAACAACATTGTAGTAATTCATTTAATAGTTTACGTCCTTTATTCCCAAATGCTTATTTTGAAAAAGACAATGATGCTCGTACTGGCTCAAAAGGTGATTTTATTTACAGAGATTTTGATGATGAAGGTAATGAAATTGTATCTATTATGTTTGAAATGAAAAACGAAGCAGATGAAACAGCAACTAAGCATAAGAATGAAGATTTCCTAAAGGAACTTGATAAGGATCGTAGAGAAAAGTCTTGTGAATATGCAGTATTGGTAAGTTTACTTGAAATAGATAATGAACTATATAATGCGGGCATTGTAGATGTATCACATAAATACGAAAAGATGTATGTCATAAGACCTCAGTTTTTTATACCATTGATTACATTAATACGTAATTTGTCAAACAAATCACTTGAGTATCGTAAAGAACTACAGTTGATACAAAATCAAGATATTGATATTAGAAATTTTGAAGATAGAATGGAACAATTCAAAAATGATTTCGGCAGAAACTATAGATTAGCAAGTGAAAAATTCAAAAAGGCAATTGATGAAATTGATAAGAGTATTAGCAGTTTACAAAAAACAAAAGAAGCATTACTAAGTAGCGAGAATAATCTTAGACTAGCAAATGGCAAAGCAGAAGATTTAACAATAAAAAAGCTTACGCGCGGAAATGAAACAATGCAGAGATTATTTCAAGAGGCAAAGAAGGATCAAGAAGAATAATCTTATTAAACGAGGAGGTTATCATAAATGGAAATAATTGCAGGAACTATCATATTAGAAAACAATAAAGTTTTGATGGTACAAGAATTGAAAGAAGAATGCAAAGGTAAATGGGCATTCCCAGCAGGACATCTTGAAAAGAATGAAACAATATTTGACTGTGCAAAACGTGAATTATTGGAAGAAGCAGGTTGCAAAGCCGAATTAAAAAAATCATTTCCAATATTTACACATAACTATCCTGATAGAAGCATTATTATGATATATTTCTTGGCGGATTTATTAGAACAAGGGTTAGAATATAATAAAGATGAAATACAAGAAGTAAAATGGATAAGTATAGATGAAATCAAGAATATGAATAAAACAGAATTTAGATGCTATCCATTAGTAGAAAATTTAATTGAAAGTTTAGAAAAACAAAATCTATATAATCTAGAGTTATTCAAAGATTTAGAGAAAATCTAAAAAGAAGATTATTATTTTAAACTTTCATAAACTTACTAATAACTACAAATAATTCTTTTTTCTCTAAAGAATTTAACCACATTAAATGAAATTAGTAATACTATATATACAAATATGAAAATCAAAATTTTAAAAATCACAAAGCCAAGGTCAAATTCTATAAACTTGTCAAGCGCGTCAAATAAAAATTTCATTGCAAGGATTAGTAAAGTAGGAACAATTATATATGAAATATAATCAAATTTGAAATGTGTTACTTTATATAGTTGAATTAGGCTTATTGTAAAATTTAAAATTTCGCTAATTGCAATAATTGCAATATAGCCGTATATACCGATATACAGGAACTAATAGATATATAAGTATTATTGTTGAAAACAGATCAAAAATATTGCAAAACATTACTCCAACTTGCTTGTCTAAACCTCTTAACATTGCATCTATAATTTTATCTAAATAGATGAAAATAATGAGAGGAGAAAGAAGTAGTAAAAATTCTGATATTTCTAAATTATGATAAAGAAGATAACAAATTTCTTCAGTAAAAGTCAAAAAGATACCAATCATGCAAATACTGAAGAAAGATGTCAATTTAAACATAAAATCTATAATCTTGTTCATTTTAGAAAAATCTCTTTTAATATTATATCTTGAAAACTCGGGGATAAGAAGGCTGGCACAAGATGTAATTATTATGCAAGGAAACATTATAACTTGCATGGTCATTCCATTAATAAGGCCATATTGTGATAAGGCTTTATCACAATTAACATTATTTTTTTCAAGGCTAAAAGGAATAAGCATTTGTTTTACAGTGTTAAGTCCTGAACGGATATATGAAGTTATTGCAACAGGAAATGCTATCCTTGTAATTTTTTTTAAATAATTTTCATTTGCATTATATAAATTTCTAAACATTTTCTTTTTATCAAGTACATATAAAATGTAAGTTAATATAAATTGAAAAATAGTGGCAATTGTACTTGACAACATTAAATAAGTACAAACTATATTTAGGTCTGAATAAGGCAATACATAAAGAAAGTATAATGTAAGAATAATTTGAAGAGAAGCGGAACTAATTCTACTAAGAGAAGTTTTATGAGCTCTTCTTACACCAGTAAAATAACCATCAAGCGAGGTAACTAATGAGTTGAAAGGAAGGCTAATCGCCATAACATATATTGGAATGTTTGTAACTTTATTGTGCAGAAGTATATTTGAACAATATGGAGCAAAAATTATCAAGCATATGCAGGCAATTAATCCAAAACATAAACTATAAATTATACATTTTTTCATTGCAATCTTTATGCCGAATTCCGAGCATTTCCATCTAATTCTTCAGCAACTATTCGAGTTGCAGCAAGATTTATTCCAGAATTTGCGAAAGTTATGGCAAATGTATATATAGACATGATAAGTTCGAAAATTCCGAGCACCTTCACTGCCTAATTTATTTGCTACATATACACTGAAAAATATATTTATTGAACTCAAAATTAACGAAGTGATAGTTAAAATTATTGTGTTAAATAAAAAATTTTTAAGTCTGCTCATATATAAAATGTATTAAATAATATGATAAATTAGAATAATAAAAAATAAATATTATTATATTTTTTTATTAAAAAATCAAAAATTTGTTTGACAATTATTTGTTTTTGTGATATGATTAAAAAAAAGTCAAGGAGGAGTGATAAATTTGGGTAGAAGAAAGAGCACAGTAGAACTAAATAAGAGAGAAAAAGCTATATTAAAATTTATTGAAAAGCAAATTGAAAACGTTGGATATGCACCTTCTGTTAGAGAGATAGGAAAGGCTGTAGGTCTTAGTTCAACTGCAACAGTTCATGGATATTTAGCAAAATTAGAGAAAAAAGGATATATCAAGAAAGAAAATCAAAAAGGAAGAACTTTGAGATTGCTAAAAGGTGGAACTCTTGAAAAGAAACAAGAAAATGATAAGAACTTATATACTTCAAAAGAGCTTGTTGAAGTTCCAGTAATTGGAAAAATTACAGCAGGAGAGCCAATACTAGCAGTAGAAAATGTAACAGATACATTTCCAATACCAGTAGATTTTGTTGGTAATTCAGAAAGCTTTATGCTCACTGTAAGAGGAGAAAGTATGATTGAAGCAGGAATCCTTGATGGGGATTACATATTAGTCAAACAGCAAAATACAGCAAATAATGGGGAAATTGTTGTTGCTTTGATTGGGGAAGAAGCTACTGTCAAGACTTTTTATAAAGAAAAAAATCATATTAGATTACAACCAGAAAACTCTACAATGGATCCAATTATAGTACCAGATTGTCAAATACTTGGAAAAGTTGCTGGTGTATTTAGAAAAATGTAAAGTTAGATATAAAAAATAAGTCTTGCTAGACACTCTAGCAAGACTTATTTTTTATGCTATAACCTGAACTTGCTATGTAAAACGGCAATAGTCAAGAAAATCAATATATGAATATATTGCATATGGTATTTTTTTGTGATATATTTAATGAATAACAATTTATTTGTATTGCATAAATGGGAAAGGATTTACAATAGAATGGGAGAAGTACTTGACAAGATTAATAGTACAGAAGATTTAAAAAAATTAGATATAAAAGAAAAACAGCAATTGGCAGATGAAATAAGAAAATTAATAATAGAAACAGTATCAAAAACAGGTGGACATTTATCATCTAATCTAGGAGTTGTAGAGCTCACAATAGCTCTACATAGTGTTTTTGATACTCCAACTGATAAAATAATATGGGATGTAGGACATCAAAGCTATGTACATAAAATACTTACAGGTAGAAAAAACAAAATGGATACATTAAGGCAGTTTAATGGAATAGCAGGTTTCCCAAAAACAAGTGAATCAGAGTATGACTCTTTTGATACGGGACATAGTAGTACATCTATATCTGCAGCTCTTGGAATGGCAACAGCAAGAGATTTGGCTGGTGGAAATGAACATATTATTGCTGTTATAGGTGATCGGAGCTTTAACTGGAGGTATGGCGTTAGAAGCTTTAAACCATGCAGGATTCTTGAAGAAAAATCTAATAGTTATATTAAATGATAATGAAATGAGTATTTCGAAAAATGTTGGAGGAATTTCTTTATTTTTAAGTAAAGTAAGAACTAGAAAATTCTATACAGAATCTAATAGATATGTAAAAAATATTATAAATAAACTTCCAAAAGGAAGCAATAAAATTATAAAATTCATAAGGAGAATAAAATATAGTATAAAACAGCTATTGATTCCTAATATGCTTTTTGAAGACCTTGGGTTTAGATATCTAGGACCAATAGACGGACATAATATTTCTACATTAGAGGAGATATTGAAGCTTAGCAAGGATTTAGAAGGACCAATATTAATTCATGTTGTTACTAAAAAGGGAAAAGGATATAAACCAGCAGAAGAAAATCCAGATAAATTTCACAGTGCTTCTAATTTTGATATAGAAACAGGAGAAAGCAAAAACAAACCTAAGAGAGATTATTCAAGGGTATTTGGAGATAAGCTAGTAGAGATTGCAAAGAAAAACAAAAAAGTAGTTGCAATAACAGCAGCAATGAAAGATGGTACGGGACTTGAAAATTTTGCAAAAGAATTTCCAGATAGATTTTTTGATGTAGGAATTGCAGAACAACATGCTCTTCGGCTTTGCAGCAGGACTTGCTAAAAACGGTATGACACCAGTTGTACCAATATATTCCTCATTTTATCAAAGAGGATATGATCAAGTAATCCACGATATTTGTTTGCAAAATCTTGGAGTTGTAATGTGCGTGGATAGAGCAGGAATAGTTGGTAATGACGGAGAAACTCATCAAGGCGTATTTGATTTATCTTTCTTTTCTATAATACCAAATCTTACAATAATGGCACCAAAAGATTTTAAAGAACTTGAAAACATGTTAGAATATGCTGTAACTCTAAATAAACCAGTAGTTATACGATACCCAAGAGGAGGAGAAGGAAAAACAAAATTTGATGTTTATGAGCCTTTAGAAAAACAAAATGCAGAAATCATTCAAGAAGGAAATGATTTAACTATAATAGCCATAGGAAAAATGGTAGATAGAGCAATGGAGATAGCAAATATCTTAGAAGAACAAGGGCAAAGCGTAGAAGTAATTAATTCAAGATTTTTAAAACCAATAGATAGAGAAACAATAATAAATTCTATCATGAAAACAAAGAGAGCTATAACAATCGAAGATAATATCGTAAAAGGTGGACTTGGAAGTGCTGTACAGGATATTATAGTTCAAGAAAATCTTGAAGATATAACATTTAAAAGTTATGGCTATCCAGATGAGTTTATAAAACACGGAAGCGTAGCAGAGCTTGAAAAGAAATATGGCTTAGATGCAGAAAGCATAGTAAAAGATTTAGAAAGCTTGAAAATAAATGAAAATTATGTTAATATATAGAATATGTTCTATGGAACATTTTATAATATACACCACTACTCAAAATAATAATTTATATGAGAAAGGATGGTATAAAATGTCGCAGGAAAGATCAAGAGCTACAGATGGGCAAAACCAACTTAGCGACGCGGTAGTACAAATCGGTACTACTGCAAAGCAGATTCAAGCAAACATCCAAGAAGTGCAAAAGTTAGTACAGGAGGAAAGAGAACGGAGAATAGCTAAACTTGACCAAGAACAGGAGAAACTTAAAAAGCAATATGAGGAACTCTGTTCAGAGTTTTCTGAATCCCACTCTAAAAAGAGAGAATGGGAAAAGAAAAGACAAATCTGTGAAAAGTATGGGCATGTATTCAAGAGAATAGATTTAAAATATCTTGGATATACTGGAAGACATTCATTCGCTTTTGGCTCTGAATCAATGTATCAAGTAACAGAAAGATGTCTGTGTTGTGGTGAAGAAAAAAGCTATACGATGAATAGCTTTGGCAGTGGGAATAGCGGCAATGATGTATCTATTCCTAAAAAAATGCAAAAAGAAATCCAGAAAATAGCAGATGAACGCCACGAAATGGAAAAAGAGATTGAAAAGCTTGAAGAAAAGCTGGAAAACTTCGCAGAAATGTATCTTGCGGAAGTTTGCGTTCCTCTGGGGCATCCTTTCAAGAATATATCTTATAATGATATGTACTTGCATGGAAGTGAAGTGTGCCCTTTGTGCAAGAGAAGAATAATTGGTCTACAGTACAACTTAGAAACTGATATTGGAAGGTGGTCAAGCCTGATCAAATAATGTGACATAAAAAGGTAGAAAGTCTAATTAGACTTTCTACCTTTTTGTGTCTATTGAAAATTAAATTTTAATGTGGTATATTATAGTTGAAATTTATAAAAGAAAAGGAGTAAATTATGGGATTAGAATTAAAAAATGTATCAAAGACATTTGTTGGGAAAACAGCAGTTGATAATATCTCATTATCATTAGACACTCCAAATGTATTTGGTCTACTTGGCACAAATGGTGCAGGAAAGACAACTACAATAAGAATGTTACTCGGAATTATAAAAAAGGATAGTGGAGAAATAACTTGGAATGGAAAAACGGTAAATAGAAAGAGTGTTAATTTTGGATATTTACCTGAAGAAAGAGGAGTTTATCCTAAAGCAAAGATATATGATCAACTAATATATTTTGCAGAATTAAAGGGTATGAAAACTCAAGAAGCTAAAGAATCAATAAATAAATGGGCAAAAAAATTGAAAGTAGAAGAATATATGGAAATGCCTGCAGAAAAACTTTCTAAAGGAAATCAACAAAAAATACAGTTTATGACAGCCATAATGCACAATCCAGAGCTAGTTGTATTAGATGAACCATTTAGTGGCCTTGATCCTGTAAATACTGAAATATTAAAAAACATTATTCTTGACTTAGTTAGAAATGGAAAATATGTAATAATGTCAGCACATCAAATGCCAACAATAGAGGAATTTTGCAGTGATATATTAATCTTAGATAAAGGAAAAACAGTTTTAAAGGGAAATCTTGAAGAAATTAAAAAAACATATCCTTCAAATAGGGTTAGAATAAATACTGGTTCAAGAATAGAAAAATATATACAAGAGCTTGATTTAAAAATTGAAAATGAAAAAGATAATGATTATGTCATAAAAATTACAGATGAAGAAACAGCACATAAACTTTTAAGTAAAGTTGTATCTGACGGAATAAAAGTTAATAAATTTGATATTATGAGACCTACTCTAAATGATATATTTATAGAAAAGGTGGGTGAGTAAAATGAAAGATGTAATAACAGTTGCAAAATTTACTATAAAAGAGATGATCAAGAGAAAATCTTTTATTATATCTACTCTAATCATATTAGTAATGATAGTTATTGGATTTAATATACCAAACTTTATAGATTCTATATCAGAAGGAGGTTTTTCAGATAAATTATTAGTAGTTGATAATGATAATGTTTTTGAAGGACAACTTGAAGCCTTGAAGGAAGCAGATTCAGGATATGATATAGAAATAGGAAAAGCAAGTTTTGATGAGATAAAAACAAAAATAGAAAATGATGAAATATCTGCAGCCATAATAATTGAAAAACAAAAGGAAAATGTAAAAATAAGATATATACTAGAAGATATTACAATGATGCAAAGTGTACCAGAAGATTTAATGAATACATTTAATACTTTATATTCAAATATACAGATAAGTAAATTAGGCTTGACTCAGGAAGAATTAGAATCGCTTACACCTAATTTTGAATTTACACTTGAACAAACAGGAGAAGAAGAAGCAAGCGGAAATATACTTGTAATGATGATTATGTCTATAATTTTATTCTACGCAATATATTTCTGTGCATATCAAGTTTCTAGCTCTATAACGACAGAGAAAACATCCAAGATAATAGAAACGCTTGTAACATCTACTAGCCCAAGAACGATTGTGCTTGGTAAAACATTAGGAATTGGTTTAGTTGGGCTTATTCAAATGGTAGTAATTGTAGGTGTAGCTTTTGTATCTGCAAAATCTTTCTTAGATCCAGAGCTTCTAAATTCAGTACTTGATATGTCAAATATAACACCATATCTTGCAATTATAACTATTATATATTTTATACTAGGTTATTTAATATATGCTCTATTGTATGCCTTGACAGGCTCAACAATAAGCAAACCAGAAGATATACAGTCAGCTAATTCACCTGTTGCAATTTTTGCAGTAATATCATTTTACTTGTCATACTTTACAATGATGAATCCGACAAGCAATTTAAACACTTTTACATCATTATTCCCATTTTCAGCACCTTTCTGTATGCCGTTTAGAATTATGATGGGGCTTGCAAGCACAACAGATGTAATTATTTCAATAGTTATTCTGATAGCTTCAATATTATTAGTCGCACAGGTAGCAATCAAGATATATTCAAATGCGATATTAAACTATGGAACAAAAATGGGATTCAAGGATATATTAAATATGTATAAATCTAAAGAAAATTAAAATTAAATATGTCAATAATTTTTGAAAATTTCACTAAAAAATAAGATTATTTTGTTAGCGAAAATTTCACGTATGTATAAACTTGAGTTTGCCCGCTCGCCGCGGAGGCAGGCTCAAGATTTATTTTTTTGTTTTAAAATTAAATATT
>CANQMI010000031.1 GCA_947624905.1 uncultured Clostridia bacterium | reverse complement strand
GATATTCCATTTACTAATAATTTAAGTGAACGAAGTTTAAGAGGAGTAAAATCAAAGCAGAAAGCTTCTGGACAATTTTGGAATATAGAAAGTGCAAGTTGTTATGCGACTATTAGATCATACATAGAAACTTGTAATAGAAATGGAGTAAATACATATAATGGACTACTAATGTTATGTATGGGAAAACCTTATTCTCTCAAACAGATTTTAAGTGGGAAACTTAGTGAAGATGAAGAATAGAAATAAAGGGAATATGCTTATTCCCTCTATTTCTATTACCATTTTAAATTAGGCTGTGAATAGTAACCATTTGTAAATATTTTTTAATTATGCAGTAACCTTTTTTGTATTTCAAGCATACTATATTGCATATACTCATAATGAATAGGAGGATTTTATATATGAATGATATCGATATGCAAAAGCTTATGGATATGTTATCTAAAATGGACAAAAAGGACTTAGAGAAAGGACTTTCTCAGGCTTCACAGATTTTAAATTCTTCAAACAAAGATGAAATTTTAAAAAAATTAAATGGACTCAAATAATATTGTATTTTATTTCAAGAGGAAGAAGGATTTTGTATGAGTAATAATGATATGTCTGAACTTTTTGATAAGTTTAATAATATGGTCAAGGATGGTAATATTCCTGATGAAGTCAAGAATATTTTGTCTTCTCTTTCTTCGAATAATTCTGAGAAATCTTCTAATTCTGATAGTTCAAATCCTACTCTTGACTTTGAAACTATTATGAAAATGAAATCTATTATGGAAAAATTAAATAATAATGACGATCCTAGGGCAAATCTGCTTTTATCTCTTAAACCATACCTAAAAGATAGTAGAAAAGAGAAAGTTGATCAATACATAAAATTATTTAGTATGAGTAAGGTTTTAGAGGCATTTGGGGATTCTGGAAATGAGGTGCATAAATAATGGAACCTTATTTTTTTAGAAATCCATTTAATTTTTACCCATTTCCTGGATTTTATCGTCCTCAGTATAGTTATTACAATTATACCCCTAATAAGAATCCATCAAGTAGTTCTAAAAAATATACTGAAAAAAATAAGTCAGATGGATATAAAAACTATAATCCATCTGACTCTACTTGTCATGAAAAGCCAATTTTTGAGATCTTCGGCATTCAATTATTTTTTGATGATATTTTACTGATATCACTTATATTTTTTCTATACAATGAGGGTGTAAAAGATCAAAGTCTTTTCATTGCACTCATCCTTCTTCTTTTATCTTGAAATTATTAATCTCAAGTTTAAAAAGCTTTTTACTCTAAAACTATATTTTTTCCATCAACGTAAGCTCTTGTTTTTACTGGTATTTCACCATATTCTTCTGTTTCTGGTTTTTCCATCTCCTTGACTATATCAGCTATTCTTATTTGTGGGCAAGCTATTGAATTTGCAGCTATTATCGCTTTTTTATTTCCATTTGCCCCTGCGTGTGCTAGTCCTCTTATTTCTCCTAGTACTATTATGTGATCTTCTGCGAATACTTCTGCTCCTGCGTTTATATCTCCTAGTATCACAACACTTCCTTCGAATTCTATTTTCTTTCCTGATCTTAGTGAACCATTATATACTTTTGTAACTGTTTCTTCTATTTTTCTATTAAAAGATTTTTCTATTGTGTAAAGTCCTAGTTCTGTTTTTTTGTTGCTGTTTTCACTATGTTTACCTACTGCCATTTTTAATCATTCCTTTCTAATTTTAGAACTTGATTTATTTTAGTTTTGACTTTCTGTATAAGGCATTGCTGTTAAATTTTCGTTTATTTCTCCTTCGTTCATTCCGAAATATTGTTCAAGGATATCTCTTGCAGGGTAGCAAGCATTTTTTCCAGTTCCTCCGTTTTCTATAATTACTGCTATTGCAATTTCTGGATTATCATAAGGTGCAAATCCAACAAACCACGCATTTGTTGCATTTTCCTTTTGTGCAGAACCTGTCTTTCCTCCGTATATCTATGCCAAAGTTTTTAAATACTGAGTATGCTGTTCCTCCACTTTCACTTGTAACACCTTTCATTCCTTTTAATATTGCATTTAAATTTTCCTCAGATATTTCTATGTCATTTGCTTTTTCAAGATTCAAATTTAATCTCTCTTTTGTATTTTGCTCTATTTCTTCTTTCGTTATTTCTGTTTTGTCGGCATTTATTATTGTTTTCACTATTGTAGGATTTACTTGTTTTCCTCCATTTGCTAATATGCTTATATATTTTGCCATTTGTAAAGGTGTGAAGCTGTTATACGTTTGTCCTATAGCTGCAGATAAAGTATATCCTACTGTCCAAGTTTCACCAACTGATTTTGCAACTTCAGGAGTTGCCACAATTCCAGCGCTTTCGCTTGTAAGCTCTATACCTGTTTTTTTGCCAAGTCCAAATGCGTTTGCATATTTTGATAAAGTATCTATTCCTACTCTATATCCCATTTCATAGAAGAAATAATTACAAGATTGCCTAATTGCACTTGTTATATTTATATATCCATGTCCTCTCTTGTATTGTCTGTAATACCAACATTCTGGATTATGGCCTCTTGGATATATTCCTGTATCATTTACTTTTTCTGAGATCGTTACGTTTCCAGTTTCAAGGGCTGCTGTCGCTGTAACCATTTTAAATGTTGATCCTGGTGCATACGTTCCTGATATTGCTCTATTTATTAATGGATTATTATTTTCTTTTGCATTATAGCTTTTCCATAAATCATTACTTATTCCACCTACAAAAGCACTTGGTTCATAGTTTGGATAACTTGCCATTGATAAAACTTCACCTGTATTTACATCCATTACTACTATTGCTCCTGCATTTGCATCATAAGGCTTTCCATATCCGCCATTTTTTACTTTGTTTATCGTTTCCTCAAGAGCCTTTTCGGTTATTTTTTGTAAATTTGCGTCTATGGTAAGAACAACGTCTGAGCCTGCTACTGCTTCTTTTTCTATATACTCATCTACTATACTTCCATCTACTGACATGTCTATTTGTCTTATTCCATTTTTTCCTTTTAAATATGGTTCAAATACATATTCTATACCTGTTTGCCCGTAAATATCATTCATTGTATATCCATTATTTTTGTTTGCTTCATATTGTGAGCCTGAGATTGAATTGATATATCCTAAAATGTGTGATGCAAGTGCACCATTTGGATATACTCTTTTTGAGTTTTGTCCTACACTTATTCCTGGATAAACGTCATTTTGTTCCATGAATATTAGTGCACTAGTTCTACTAATGTTTGATGATATAGTTAGTGATTTTGTTGAACTGTATCCTTCTGAACTTATTCTATATCTTATTGCTATAATTTTTCTTACATCTTCTATTTCTTGATTTTCTATGCTATATTTATCCTTGAAATATGCTAATGCGTTTTCTGCTGATGTTTCTCTTGGTAAATCATATTTATCAAGCCATTCATTTTTTCTTTCTTCGCTTGTGAATGTGTATTCAGTCGGATTTATTTTTATTGGGAAAGTATCGACATAGCTGTCTCCATTTTGCTCAAGTGTTTTTATCATTTTTAATATTGTTTCATTTAATAGTTTGGTTTCTATTTTTGTTTTATACATCTCTAAAGAGAATGTCATTTCTTCTGATGCTAACGTATTTCCATTTCTATCTAAAATACTTCCTCTTGAACTATATAATATACTTTCACGTGCTAATCTGGTGTTAGATGTTTCTCTATATGTAGCCCCATTTATTATCTGCAAATTAAATAACTGAATTAAAAGTATTATTCCTGCTAAGTATATTATTGCACTTAATAAATTATATCTTAATTTTATATTAGGATTTTTTCTCTTTTTATATCTTTCCAATTTTACTCCTTTTTAAAAATATCTAGTTAATATTTGTGGATTTTTGAATATACGCTCTATTTTATATCCGCATTTCTGCATCAATGGATATAAAATTATTGTTAAAAGTCCATTATATATTGCTTCTATTATTAAAATTTTTATAAATGCTAATATTTCTATATTTGATGATAAAACTAAACCTTTATACAAATATATAAATATTTCTGTGCCTACTGTTGCTCCAATAGTTAATAATATCACTGTTATTTTGCTATCTTTAGATAAGCTTTTTTCTAAGTATCCTCCGCATAAATCCTACTATTGCAAGTGCTATTCCTGCACTTGCAATTACATTGCTATTTAATACATCTATAAATAAACCAAATATACCTCCGAATATTGCTCCGCATTTTTCTTCCTGAATATAGCCCTATAAATAACGTAAGTATAACAAATAAATTTGGTTTTACTCCTGCTATCGTAAACCAACTAAAGAAGTTTAATTCAAGCAAATATATAAGTATAAATACTATACATAGAATTATTATAGTTATTGCTTTTTTCATATATTTATCCTCTCTAAAGTGCAAATCTATTTATATAACAAATTAATTTGTTATAACGAGAACTGTTTCTACTTTATCAAAATCAACTGCTGGTTCTATCCATGCGTATCTATCTAATGGATTTAGTGTATCTACAATCTCTTTTATCTTTCCTATTATAATTCCTTTTGGATATATTCCTCCCATACCTGATGTTTCTATTGTTTCATCTTCCGAAATATTTGCATTAGTTGGTATATATGTAGCTTTAAGTTTTTTGTTCTCTAAGCTTCCTTTGCATATAATACTATCCTCCGTCTCACTTAGACTGGCTGTTACTGAATTTGATGGATCTATGATTGTTTGTACTTTTGCCGTATCGTCTGATATAGATATTACGTATCCGCACAAGCCCATCATTTGCAATAACTGTCATATTTAGATCTATTCCATCTTTTTTCCCTGCATTTATTACAAAAATATTGCTGTAGTTACTTACATCTTTGCTTATGATATATGCTGGTACTGTTTGATAATTCGTGTATTTTTCTGTTAGTCCTAAATATTCTTTCAAAGTTTCATTTTCTGCTTTTATTACTTCAAGTTCTCTTGATCTTTGCTCTAATTGTTCATTTTCATTTTTTAATTTTTCGTTTTCTGCTTTTAATTCTTCAAGATTTGTAAAATAATTAGTATTTCCTGTAATCCTATTTTTTAAATAAGTATATCCTGTTTGTATTGGCATAACTATTTTGCTAAACGCATTTTCAACATATGATATACTTTCTAATTTCAAGTTTGATAAAAACACTAATAAAAGTAATATAACTATTGTTATTATTATTCCTATTACACTTGTTTTTTTCTTCACTTCTATTTTTTCCTTTCAATAATGTAATGTTATTTTCTTTTTCTAGCATTTATTAATACTGTTTTTAATTTTTCAAGATCATCAAGAGTCTTTCCTGTTCCTTTTACTACACATTCTAAAGGATCTTCTGCAATGAAAACTGGCATTCCTATTTTTTCGCTCACTAATTTATCAATATTTTCTATTAGTGCTCCCCCTCCTGATAAAATTACACCTTTTTCCATAATATCTGATGCAAGCTCTGGTGGAGTTTTTTCTAATGTTGCTTTTATTACATCTATTATTTCTTTTATAGAGTTTTCCATTGCTTCTTGAACTTCAGATGATGTAATTTCTATATCTTTAGGAAGTCCTGTGCTTAAATCTCTTCCCTTGATTTTCATTGATTTCTCTGTCATTAAAGATGTTGCACATCCTATTTCTTTTTTTATCTCTTCTGCTGCGCTTTCTCCGATCGCAACATTATATTCTCTCTTGATATAGTTTACTATATCTTCGTCTAATTCATCTCCTGCAATTCTTATTGAGTTGCTTATAACTATGCCTCCAAGTGAAATTACTGCAACTTCTGTTGTCCCGCCACCAATATCAACTATTATGTTTCCACTTGGTTCTGCTATGTCAAGCCCGCTTCCTATAGCTGCTGCCATTGGTTCTTCTATCAAATATACTTCTCGTGCTCCTGCATGTATAACAGATTCTTCTACAGCTCTTTCTTCTACTTCTGTGATTCCAGATGGCACTCCTACAACTATTCTAGGCCTACCTATTTTATATTTTTTCGATATTCTTTCAATTAAATTTTTTAACATAAGCCTTGTTGCTGTAAAGTCGGCAATTACTCCATCTTTCAATGGTCTTATTGCTTTTATTTCTTCAGGAGTTCTTCCTAACATTTCTTTTGCTTCATTTCCAGTTGCAACGATTTCTCCTGTTCTCCTATCTATTGCAACAACAGATGGCTCTTGTACTATTATTCCTTTTCCTTTCAAGGTTACTAATATATTCGCAGTACCTAAGTCTATTCCTATGTCTTTTGAACCAAGATTAAATATGCTCATTTTAATTCTCCTTATCTACAAATTTCATAATACTTTCGCATCCATTTCTTGAGATTATGATGTGATCTAAAAGATCCACTCCTAACATTTTGCTACATTCTATTAATCTTTTTGTCGTTTTTATATCTTCTTTACTAGGAGTTGGATTTCCGACTTGGATGATTATGTACTATTATTATATTTTGTGCATTTATCTTGATAGCTTCATACAGAACGTCTTTTGGTTCAAGTATGGCGAAGTTTGTCCCTCCATAAGATAAATCTATAATCTTTTGTATAATATTTCTACAGTTTAAAAGTATAACTTTTACAATTTCACGTTTTTCATATATTAGTTCATCTTTTAGTAAATCTACTACTTCCTGTGAATTTGTTATTTTTATGTTTGAAATATCTAATGGTAATGACATCCTTCTTGATATTTCACATACCGCGATTATTTGTATGGCCTTGATTTTACCTATTCCTTTTATTTTAGATAACTCTTCTATGGTTACATTTTGTAAAAAGTTTAAAGTATTTATGCCTTTTCCTTGATTCAAGTTTAATATTTTTTGCGCGAGTGTTACTGCAGTCTCTTCTTTTGTCCCAGTTTTTATTATTATTGCCAATAATTCTGAGTTTGATAACTTTTTTGCTCCATATATTTCTAATTTTTCATATGGTCTTTCTGACGTAGGGAGTTCTTTGATTTTCATGCCCATGTGCTCTGCTTCCTTTCTAATTTTAATTTCTCAAATCTCCCCCAAAATAGAGTTTATATCTAACCTATGCTTTTCTATAAAGAAATATTGCTATGCCTATACCTATAATGCTTGCAATATTGATTTTAAATTGCAATGCAAAAGTAAGTGATACTATACTTAAATCTAAAACTAGTGGATCTGTTAATCCAAAGGTTTGTCCATATCCTAACCACCATAGAAAATCTATGTGTGCTGCAAATTCTCCTATTAGCCCTCCTATAACTATTCCTGCAAGTAAAAATATGATTAATATCCATATATTTTTATCTCTTGTTGCCATATCTCTTCTTCCTTTCCTTTGTGCTTTTAAATACACCTATATTATATATGGGTTCGTAATATTTTTCAAGTACTTGATAAATATTTATTTTTTTCCATAATTTTTCTATTTCTTTTTTGCTCTATTAGTAGTATAATAAAATTAGATACATAAATTGTTTCTTTGCCTAGGAGGTCATTATGAAAATTGAAAAACTTACTGACAATAAGATTCGTATTACTTTAAACATGGAAGATTTGACTGAAAGAAATATAGATTTTCATTCTTTTATGTCCAATTCTATTGAATCACAAGATATTTTTCTTGATATGTTGGATAAGGCTGAAAAGGAAGTTGGCTTTTATACTGACAACTCAAGAGTTATGATAGAGGCTTTAGCTTTGAAAAATGGCCATTTTATTTTTACCATAACAAAATTTGATTATGATTATCAAGATGAGAAAACTTCTCAAAAGAAAAAAACATTACATATTAAAAGGAAAAACCCTTCTGTTAATTTCACAAAAACTATCTATTCATTTGAGTCTTTTGACGCTTTTTGTGATTTTTGTACATTTTTAAAAGATACTTTAAATGATGAAAGTATATCCAATTTTGCTAGAAATTCTGACTTATATGAATATAATTCTAATTATTATTTAATTTTTAGTGATATAAATGTAGATTCTATAAATCTAAACTACATATGCTCTTCTATTACAGAGTTTGCCCATTTTGTAAATAGCTCTGAATTGTTTGAAATGAAAATTAAAGAATACGGCAAACTCATCATTGCTGATTCTGCCATAAATAAATGTATAGAGCATTTTATCTAGTTTGATTTAATGATTTATAGTATTTAACTATTAATTTGTCTAATTCGACACTTATTTTGTATATTTGAGCATAGTCCTTATTTTGTTCTATGCTCTTATTTAATTCTTCTCTTTTTTTGCATATTTCATCGTTTAACATGACTTTTCCTCCATTTTTTTATTGTTAATGATAAAATATCATATTTTTTTTATAAAGTCAAATAAATTATGCAGATTCTAGCATTTTTTGTTTGCCAATATTCTGCTTTTTTGTTTGTTTTTTTATTTACTTTATAATTTTTAAATCTTTTTCGACATCATATTTCTTCTTTGTAATACATTTGTAAACTTTTTGTAACAACTTATTAACATATTTCTACAAAAAATCCAGCTTGTAATCAAGCTGAATTTTTATTTATTTTATAAGACTATTCACCTACTGGTTCATATTTAGCTTCTACTACTATATGTGCATATTGCCATCCTAGATGAACTGTTTTATCTGTTGATATTCTTGTTCCTGTTTTTGCATTACACCATCCGATGAATTTGTATCCTGGTTTAGGATCTGGAGCTGTAGCTGTATATACATAGTCTGCTGTTATAACTGTATTTGGACTATATATTTCTTTTCCATCAAATCCATAGCTTCTTGATGTATCAGCTTTGAATTGTATCCACCATACTCTACGAACTCTCATTGCTCCTACTCCGTTAAATTTCCATCCGTCTTCAAATCCTGGAGCTGTTTCATCATGTTTGTAGGCCCAGTCATTTGTCCAGTTGATAGAAGTTCCACATTTAGTACATACTGCTGTTTCCATATCGTCGCTTGACCATGTATGTCCTTCACTTGGTTCGAATCCTTGTTCCCAAACTTTTTCTCCACATGTAGAGCATTCTCTATAAACGGTTGAACCTATACAACCATTACCTTCGAAACCATAATGTTTTTCACCTAAAGTATGCTCACCCGAAGGAACAATGCACAATTGGAATGTTTTTCCACAAGAAGTACATGTTCTTTCTTGTAATCCATATTCTACACATGTTGCTTTTTTGATGATTTTAACATCATCTGAATAAGTGTGTTTATGGCTTACACTTCTAGTACCTGTTGTAGCTGTACATCCTGGTGTTTTACAATGACGTGATTCATATCCAAGTGTTGTTCCAGTAGGTTCAACATCTACTGTGTATTCAGAAGAATAATTGTGTGCAACCATTGGAGTACTTATAGTTTCAGTGCTACTACATTTAGTACATTGTCTTTCTTTTACTCCATTTTCTATACAACTAGCTTGTTTTATAACTCTATATTGTCCCCAAGAATGTCCTGTAGGTTTAATCATTGTTACATCTTTTTCACCTGTACATCCTTCTCTTGTGCAATGTATAGCTCTAGTACCATACTCTGTACAAGTTGGCTCTTCTGTTGTAGGGCTATATGCCCATCTATGTCCTAATTCTTTGATGTATGTGTAAAATTGTTGCTCACAATATGCACAATAACTTGTGTTTGATTGTCCATGAGTTGTACATGTAGGTGCTTTATCAAGTTCTGGTGCAGCTATTTTCAAGTGTCCATTTGGATCTCCTGGTATTTCCTGTGTTTCTGTATATTCACATGATATACATTTTCTTGTTTTAACTCCTGTAGATACGCAAGTTGGTTTAGTTGTTACTGTCCAATCTGAGAAAACATGAGTATGTCCTGTGCTTGGGTTTTCTGTCTTATTTCCAACTTCTTCTTTCTTTTGCTCTACTGCTTGCTCTAAAGCTTTTTGAGCTTCAATTGCTTGTTTTTGTTCTTCTACTTGTTTTTGCTCTTCTGCTTGAGATTGAACTTGTTCCAAAGCTTTTTCTTCTTTTTTAGTTTCTTCTATTTTGCTTTGCTCTTTTGGAACTACAACAATTTGCATTGCTTCCATTCTCTTTGATTCTCCTGATGTTCCTGCATAAGTTCCTTTTGCAAGTGTTTCTGCAACTTTTGTTGAATCTCCAGCTTCAACCCAATCAAGCCATCCATATGTTTGAACTTGAGTACGATATTTTATTGTGTAATCGTTTGAACCCTCTACAACAATCTGGATTGCTTCTACTCTCTTGCATTCTCCTGATGTTCCTATTTTATTTGTTCCATTTTTGTTATCTGCTGTAACCCAATCTTGCCATCCATATGTTTGAACATGTGCACGATATTTTACAGTAACTCCTGCAGGAGCATCAACGTTAAGCTCAAGTGCTTCCATTCTTTTTGATTCTCCAACTGTTCCTGTATAGGTTGTTGAATAATTCAACCATCCATATGTTTGAACATGCCCAGTATATGTTAGTTCTATATCATTAGCATTGCTGGCTGATACTTTTGATGGGATAAATAAAGATATCATCACCATTATTCCTATCATAGCAATACATGAATATTTTTTACATGTTTTAGACCACATAAAATCCCCTCCTTTTTTTATTTTGTTATATTTTTATTATAACATTTTTATTTATGTTAGTCAACCACTTTTTGCCAGAAAATAAAGGATTTTCGAGGATGTTTATAAATTTATTTTTTACGTATTTTTATCCTTTTCTTCATCTATTTTTGCCATCTATTTTATATAGTTATTGTTCATCTCCTAATACTACTGAGGTTACTTCTTTTTCGCTTGTTAAAACTTCTTTTAATACTTTTTCAGCATATTCTTGAGTAACTTGGTCAAATTCTTCAAGGTAATCAAATGAGTTTACACCCTTGAAATAATCTACTAAAAACATCCTTGATGTTTCTTCTACACTGTTATATTCAAGTATATGATTTCCATATATTTTTTTCTTGTTTCTTGAGAAGTCTTCTTGATTTATTCCATTTTTTATAGCATTTTCTATCTCTTGATTTATTCTTTTTATTACTTTTTCAGGTTCTCTTGATTGGCCTGTTATTAGTACATACGCATATTCTTTTGAATAATCATATTCAAGATCTAATGTACCTAGTAATAAATTTTTTTCAGATAATTCTCTGTATAGTTTTGAGCTTTCTCCGAATAGTGTGTTTAGTAAGATGTCTATCGCTATATGTTTTTTAACCATGTTGCCTTCTACTTTATCTTTGAATCCTATAGCAAATAGTGGATTACTTAGCTGCATTTTGACAACCATTTCTTTTTGATTTATTTCTTCTGGTTCTTCTGGATATATTCTTTTTGGTAGTTCTTTATTTTCTTTTATTGTTATTCTTTTTCTTATTTCTTCTATGATTTTTTCAGGCTCAAAGTCGCCACATATAACCATTACCATATTTGAAGGTGTGTAAAAATTATTATAGCAATCATATAGCATTTCTTTTGTAATTTTTGATATGGAGTCTATGCTTCCAGCAATGTCTACTCTTATTGGTAAATTTTTATACATACATTTTATTGCGTTTAAATATACTTGCCATTCTGGATAGTCCTGATACATATTTATTTCTTGACCGATAATTCCCTTTTCTTTTTCAACATTTTCATCTGTATAATATGGATTTTGTATATAGTCCATATATTCATCAAGTGCATCATAGAAATTATCTGTTGCCTCGTATAGATATGCTGTGTGATCATTTGTTGTGTAGGCATTTGCATTTACTCCAAGGGCAGTTAGTGTGTCTAAACTGTTTACTCCACTTTTTTGTTCAAACATTTTGTGTTCAAGAAAATGTGCTACTCCATCAGGGAGTTCAGTTGCTTGTTCTTTTCCTGGTATTATGAATTTGTTATCTATTGATCCAAAGTTTGGACCACATATTATATATTTTTTTCTAACATTTTTTCTAGGTATGACCATTACGGTTAGTCCATTTTCTAGTTTTTCTATATAAAGTTTTTCATGAATTTTATCATTTTCGATTATTTTCATATTTTATTTTATCCTTGTATAATATATTTAGGTTTTTAAAAGGTTACCCATAAACCTCTCTATTGTTTAAAACAGATATCCTAATTTAGCTTGAAGATTAATACTTTAATTTTCAAGGAAGAATATTGTGTCAAGATGAACTTTTTTTGCAAATTCTATTATTTCTTCTTTTGTTACTTTTTGTATTTCATCTTCGTATTCTTCAAAACTCATTTTATATTCTGATAATTCTTGGCCTAGATAATATGTTATTCCTGTATCTTGTTCATCTGGAATTGATTTTATCATTGATACTATGCCGTGTTTTTGCATTTTTTATATCTTGATCATCAAAGTTACCTTCTTTCATGTCTTGAAGTTGTTCTTTTATTAGATTTAATGCTTTTTCATAGTTTTCTATCTCTATACCACATCTTATAAATATGCTGTTTTTATGCCTTATATAGCTTGATGATGCTGTGTATGCTAAACTGTATTTTTCTCTAACTATTTGAAACATTTTTGAAGTTGCTGTTCCTCCAAGTATAGCATTGTATATAACGGCTACATATTTTTCTCGTTTGCTTTCTTCTTCTATTAGAAGTCCTAATACTAGATTTCCTTGTGTAACTTCCATTTTATCTTTTATCTCTTTTTCTTTTCCGATTTCTGGAACGCGATTTTTCTTTTCGTAGATAGGATCTCTCTCATTTAATTTTTTGATGTTTTCGTTGTTTTTGATTGTTTCTATTACTTTTTTACCTTCTATGTCTCCTGAGATAAATATATCTATTTTACATTCTGATATTAACTTTTTGTAGTATTCATATATATTGCTTTCATTGATTCCATCTATGTCTTCTATATATCCATATTTATATAGTCCAAATGGAATATTTTTGTACATTTCTTCTTGACATCTAAGATACGCATAAGCTGATTTATTGTCTTTTTTTCCTTCTATGACTATTTTTAATTTTTCTTTTTCTGTTTCTACAATTTCTTTTGAGAAACTATTATTTTCTGTTTTTGGATCAAAGATTATCTCAAATAGCGTATTTATAGCATCTTGGCTTAAATCCTCTTTTGTTCCGCAAATATTTATTATCTATTGTTTCAAGATAAAATTTTAATACTTGATTGTCTCCTGTTTTATCGACTCCGCAGTTAAATTCAGCACCATACATTTCTTCAAGTTTTTTATTTATCTCTTCTATGTTTTCCAATGTTCTACTTCCTTTTCTAAGTATCATTGGTATTATTGCATTTTTTGTTACATTTTCTCTGTTTAGTGGTGTCGTGATAAATACTGCCATCAAGTCTGTTTTGAAACTATTTGTTTTTATTAAATG
>CANQMI010000030.1 GCA_947624905.1 uncultured Clostridia bacterium | reverse complement strand
TGTTACACTTCCTGAGAATGGAGGGGCAAAGACATATAACCTCATCACAAACTGCAATGGTGAGGAATATGAGTTAGTCTTTTCTACGGGAGGAATTGGCACTGTTATCGGCTACATCTGTCAGACAGAGGTGATCTGAAAAGCAGAGGTAGGTTCACATCAAACGCTTCAAGGTTTCGTTTCCTAAGCATGGGTTCCTAGGATAGGAAAAAACTTTTTGCAAAACCTAAATTACAACAAAATGCACTTGTGGGGGAGAGCTGCTTTGCAGCTCTCTTTTATTTTTATTTTTATTATTAAATCTATTTAATTTTTGCATGAAAGCAAAAAAGTATAGAATTCAATAATCTATACTTGAATTTCTATACTTTCAATCTTCTATCTTGATCTAATTTTGACTCTCAAAAATTAGAATAATCAGCCTTCGAACTGATTATAGCTTAGTAATTTTTTCTTGGCACTTTCTGCAAATTAATTTATCATTATACATGAATAAATCTTTACTACTACCGACATAATACGCAATTAGGCTCATACTTCTTTAATATGATAGAAGAACCATCAACAAAGATTTCTATAGGATCTTTTTCACTTAAATTTAATTGATTTCTTAATTCCATAGGTAATACAATTCTACCCAATACATCCAATTTTCTAACTATTCCTGTACTTTTTCTCATTACTACATTTATCTCCTTTTTTTATTACATTTTTATAACTAGTTCGACGAATTGAAGTACTCATATATTATCATATAAATAAATTAATTTCAAGACTTTTAAAAAAATATTTCAATTCGCCAAACTAGTAAAAATATATTAATTTATATTTTCTCAAAAAAGCATTGAACAGAAAATCAAAATATGATATATTTAAGTGTAAGAGTGAATATACAATTAGATGGAGGTTTTTATATGTCAAGACGTGCAAGAAGATATGATGGAGAACCAAAATTAAACATTAAAAAAGTAATTGCAGTAATAGTTTTTTTCTTAGTCATTGTTATGTTTATTGTTGGAATAAGAAGCCTATTAAAAGGAAATTCAGAAACAGGAACTGGAAAAATTGGAACAGTTACATATTACACAGTATATGACAATGGAAAATGGGGAGTAATTAATTCAAAAGGTGAATATGTGATAGATCCAACTTACGACGAAATGATAGTAATACCTGAAAGTACTCAGCCTGTTTTCATATGTACATATGATGTTAATTATTCTGACGGCACATATAAAACTAAAGCTATAAACAACAAAAACAAAGAAATAATTACAGGATATGAACAAGTAGAAGCTCTTGGCAACTATGATAAAAACAAAAATTTATGGTATCAAGAAAATGTTTTAAGAGTACAAAAAAACGGAAAATATGGCCTAGTAGATTATTCAGGAAAGGAATTATTAGCTCCTGAATATGACAGTATAGAAACACTTAAAAACATTGAAAATAGTATATTAATAGGAAAAAATGGTTTATTTGGTATTTGTGATAATTCAGGAAATATAGTGATTGAACCAAAATATAAAAAAATTGAAAAAATAGAAGATGATTACAAAAACGGATATATCGTAGTAGATGAAAATGATAAATATGGAATAATAGGATTTGATAAATCTGTAATTTTGGAGTGCAATTATCAAGAAATAAAAGGTATTTACTCAAATAATTTTTATGCAGTTAAACAAGATGGAAAATATGTTATCATCAATAATCAAGGAGATTTAATACTTGCTGGAGATTTTGATGATGTAATAGATATAAATGAACAATATTTAATAGTTAAAAAAGGCGGAAAGCAAGGAGTTATAAACATATCAGGAGAAAAGAAAATAGACTATAAATATGATGAACTTATATATATGAATAATGATTATTACATAGCAAAAAATAATAATAAATATGGAATTATTTCAGTAAATGGAGAAGAAAAACTTCCAATAGAAAATACAGATATTAGTTATATAAGTGCAGGAAATATAATAATTGCAGATAC
The DNA here is from genome assembly GCA_947624905.1 of uncultured Clostridia bacterium. Classification (GTDB taxonomy): domain Bacteria; phylum Bacillota; class Clostridia; order TANB77; family CAG-508; genus JAAWPK01. Next base: position 11,708 of record CANQMI010000030.1, on the reverse strand, counting down.
TATACAAGACCGGAGAATTAATCTCAAAAGTACTAGATACAGATTTACAAGAAAAACTTTCAGGAATTGTATCAGAGGTAAACACTGAAAAAGGTTATATTAGAATCTATACTGACGAAAATTATAAATATTATAATTTCAAATTTGAAGAAAAATCAGCATCAAGTATTTTGACAGGAAATAATCTATTCTTGAGTAAGCAAAATGGAAAATATGGATTTGTAGATAAAAATGGAAATGTTGTTGTAGATTATATCTATGATGATGCAACAGAACAAAACGAAAGCGGATATGCAGGTATCAAGAAAGATGGACTTTGGGGATCAATCGATTTTGACGGAAAAGTTGTACTTGAACCAGAATATAACCTAGATAACAATACAAAAATTAATTTTATAGGTGTTTGGCATTTATGCCAAGATCAAAATGCAAATTACTACTTGGATGTATAAGGTGATAAAAGATATGAAAATAACTTGTGGCACAGATATTATAGAAATAGATAGAATACGCAAATCAATAGATCAAGATTCAAAAAACTTTATAAATAAGATATATACTGAAAATGAGATAGAGTATTGTGAAAGCAAAAGCTCAGCAAAATATCAACACTATGCGGCAAGATTTGCAGCAAAAGAGGCTATTTTCAAAGCAATATCTAATAACCTTAGCAATAGATTTGAGTTGTCTTGGAAAGATGCAGAAGTCATAAACGACAAAAATGGTAGACCAAGAATAGAATTTATAAATAAAAAAATAGAACACTTGAGGAGTATAGAAATTAGTATTTCACATTGCAGAGAATATGCAACAGCCAACGTTGTTGCTGTATGGGATGACTAAAAAGGAGTTTATAAAATGAAATTATTTGACACACACTCGCATTATAATGATGAGCAATTTGATATAGATAGAGAAGAGATTATAGATGCTATATATCAGGAAGGAATAACAAATACAGTTGTTGTAGGAGATAATATAGAAAATTCAAAAAAAGCTATAGATATTGCAAAAAAATATGATTTCATTTATTCTGCTGTTCGGAATTCATCCAAGTGAAATCAAGGATACAAAGGAAGAAATAGATAGAGATATTTTAGAAATAGAATCTCTTGTAAAATCAAATGAAAAAGTTGTGGCTATAGGGGAGATAGGGCTTGATTATCATTGGGAAAAAGATAAAAAAGAACTCCAAAGATATAGTTTTGTAGAACAAATAAAGCTTGCAAATAGGCTGGATTTACCAATTGTTATACATTCAAGAGATGCTATTATGGATACAATAGATATTTTAAAAAATGATGTAAAACCAAACAAAAAAGGAATTTTGCATTGTTGTCAGTTAAATCAAGATTTAGTAAAAGCAGGAATAGATGCAGGATTATATATTTCATTTGCAGGAGCTATTACTTTTAAAAACTCAAAAAATGCAGATGAAATAATTAAAATGGTGCCAGAAGATAAAATATTAATAGAAACAGACTGCCCATATCTAAGTCCAGAGCCACATAGAGGTCAAAGAAATGACTCAAGAAATATAAAATATACTGCGCAGAAAATAGCAGATGTGAGGCAAAAAAGCCTTGAAGAAATCGCAAGTATAACCTATGAAAATGCGAGAAAGATATTCCAAATATAACTTCCTTTCAACATAATTTACAAATTTTGTAAATTATGTTGATTTATGTAAAAAGATGTTGTATAATACCTATGGGCAACTACTATAAAAAAGGAGGTGAATGATGGAAAAAAGATTTAAAATCATGATAGCAGTTTGTATAATTGCAGTAGTTGTAGGAACCATTTTATTTTCTCTAATAAAAATCAAATCTGATATCTATGCTAGTTCAAACATAGAAAACGAAAATCAAAATAATTTTTCAAATCAAGTAAACCAAATCGAGGTTGAATCAACTGAAATAATCCCAAGTATAATAAATTCAGAGAAAGATCTAAAACATCAAGTGCTAAAGCTTGATAGTCAAGAAAATGTTGACATCTTTAACAACAATCTAACTTCAGTAGATATTACACACAATCAAACCTTGAAACAAATAAAAGCCAAGGAAACCTTTAACTCTTTTATGATGGATACTGTTGCACAAGAGCTACAAGCGTCAATGCTTCAGGAACCTAATGGATTTGATGTAGGAGGAGTGCATCTTTCTGTAAAAAAAGAAGTGTTTAATTCAAGACTTCAAGAAATATTCGGAGAGAAAAACGCAAAATCTTTTAACTTTGAAAAAGCTATAGAAAATCAGGAAAATCGGAGAAAATATCAAGAAAGTTTATGAAGAAGATGGATACTACATATTTGATTATTCACGTGGTCAAGGCATAAATAATTATTTAGAATTAAAAAACAAAGTAGTTGAAAACAACACTATTAAATATGAGTATAGCTATAATCCAGAATTTATCATATCGTATTCTGGAGAATACTCAACAATTAATCAGATAATAAAACAAGGTTTGTTTTGGCCAAGCTACATAATACCTACTGTAACTTTCACATATACGAAAGAAGACGATACATACAGGCTAACCTCAATAGAGGGAATAGGGTTAGTCAGTGATTCAAAAATTGTTTTGCAAGAATGTTACGGAGTAAAATCCTTAGGCATTTAATATTGATTCAAAAAAAAAAAGAGCGATTGAACGCTCTTATATCATTAAATAGAAAATATTCTATTTTTATTTCAAATTTCTTAAAGCATCAACTCTTTCATCCAAACTTGGATGAGTAGACCAAATACTTGATTTTCTTATCTTTTCATCCCTAAAAGGATTTGATATATACATATGAGCTGTAGATTTATTGGCAGACTGAAGCTCATTAGGATCATCAGAAATTTTTACAAGTGCTGAGATTAATCCATCTGGATTTCTAGTATATTGTACAGAAGTTGCATCAGCTAAAAATTCTCTACGTCTTGAAATAGCAAGTTGAGCAAGTTTACCAAATATAGGAGCAAGTATTAAAAATATAAGTCCAATAAGCATCAAGATGGCATTTCCATTATTATCGCTATTATTAGATCTTCCGTTACCTCTCAAGAAGAAATTTCTTGTAAAGATATCTGAAAGCATAACAACAAAGCTTACCATAACAGTTACAACAGCAGAAAGTCTTATATCATAATTTGCAATGTGGGCAAGTTCATGTCCGATAACTCCTTCAAGTTCATAATAATCAAGTTTTTCAAGAAGACCAGTTGTAACACAAATAACAGAATGTTCTGGGTTACGACCTGTTGCAAAAGCATTAGGTTGAGGATCTTCTACAACATATAGTTTAGGTGTTACATTTAATCCTGAACTTACAACAAGAGCATCTAAGATATTTACGAGTTTTTGATTTTCTTCATGTGTTGCTTCTCTTGCATGAGACATTGAAAGTACAAGTTTATCACTATTATAGTAAGTTGCCCAAGAAGTTATAATTGAAAATGTAAGAGCAATAACAATTGATGCTGGTCCTAAATCAAAAGCCATACATATATAATACAGAATAAGTGTTATAACTATCGTGAATATCGAAATAATAATACCACTTTTAATTTTATTAGAACGTATATCTTCGTACATAAGAACCTCCGTTATTTATTTTCTTGATTGTTTCCAAAATCTACTTTTACATTTTTTCTGTTCTCTTCATCCTCTACAACAAATAAAGTTTTGCTTGCAAAGTGGAAAAGTGAAGCTAATATGTTTGTAGGAAATACTGATAATGCAGTATTATACATTGTAACGCTATCATTGTAGAATTGTCTTGAATAAGAAATCTTATTTTCTGTATTTCTTAATTCTTCTTGTAATTCAGAAAAACTTTGATTTGCTTTTAAATCAGGATAGTTTTCTGAAACTGCCATGATAGTTTTTAAAGCACCAGTAAGTTGATTATCAAGGTCAACTTTTTCATCAACACTGCTAGCTTTTGCCCAAGCAGTACGAAGCTCTGTTACTTTTGCTAAAACGTCTTTTTCATAGTCCATGTAACCTTTAACTACATTTACCAAATTAGGAATCAAGTCAAATCTTCTTTGTAATTGGACATCAATTTGTCCCCAAGCGTTTTCAACTTTTAATTTTTTTCTTACTAAACCGTTATATGAAAGAATTACCCATAAAACGATTACAACTAAAATTATTAAAGCAATCCACATAATAAATTTCCTCCTTATAATTTAATATATATAATAATATATAATACCACAAAATATCAAAAGTTACAACAAAAAATGAATTAATTCTACATGTAGTTTTTTATATTTAAATATAATATACTTGACATAACCAAACATAAGTTTTATAATATAAATGGTGGTATTTTAATGGAAAGACAAATATTGCATATAGATGTTAATAATGCTTTTCTAAGCTGGACTGCAATTGAAATGATGAAAGCAGGAGAAACACTTGATATAAGAACAATACCAGCAATAATTCGGTGGAGATGAAACAAGAAGAGCTGGAATTGTTTTGGCTAAAAGTATGCTTGCTAAAAAATGCGGAGTGAAAACTGGAGAAACGATTTTTCAAGCAAAAAGGAAATGCCCAAATTTGAAGGTGTATCCAGGATGTGATTATGCAGTCTATAGAAAGTATTCTAATAAATTATATGATATTTTATCAGAATATACGTATAAAATTGAAAGATATAGTATAGATGAATGTTTCTTAGATTTGACTGAATTTTTAAAAAATGATATACTTATAAATAAGGCTTATGAAATAAGCAGAAGAGTAAAAAAAGAACTTGGATTCACAGTAAATATCGGAGTGGCACATAATAAACTACTTGCAAAAATGGCATCAGACTTTGAAAAACCAGACAAAGTTCATACTTTGTTTCAAGATGAGATAGAGGAAAAAATGTGGAAACTCCCAGTTTCAGAATTATTTATGCTAGGAAGACAAACAGTACCAAAATTGAATAGCATGGGAATAAAAACAATTGGAGATTTAGCACACTATGATAAAAATGAATTAATCAGAAAATTTAAAAAGCATGGAAATTTGATATGGGAATATGCTAATCGGAATAGATAATTCTGAAGTGATTTTTGAACCAGAAAAACCTAAAAGTATTGGAAATTCAGTTACGCTTCCTCGAGATATCAAAACGAAACAAGAATTAAAAGAAATTGCATTGTCTATAACTGAGCAAGTCTGCTACAGGCTTAGAAAAAATGATTTACTTGCAAATGTTGTAAATGTTCAATTGAGGACAAAAGATTTTGTAGACACATCACATCAAAGAAAATTAGATACCTCAGTTTCAAATACCAAAATAATATATCGGTGTAGTGGAAGAGTTATTAGATGAAATGTTTGAGGATGGGATTTCAATACGATTAGTAGGAGTTAGAGTAGACAATTTAGTAGGAAAAACTGAACAGCAATTGTCTCTCTTTACAGATACAGATAATGAAAAACAAAATAAATTAGACGTAACTATAGACAAAATAAAAGAAAAATATGGCTATGATTTTATAAAAAAAGGGGCAGAATTAAATACTGAAAAAATAATAAAAATCAAGCGAAAAGAATAAAGGGGAGTATATGATAAATAAATTTACTAATTTATTAATGGTATTAATCATTATAGTTATAATAGTATTTGGTGGAATCTACTATTATAAAATGCAAAACATGAGCAAAAGCTATGCACTTGAACCAGATGTAAATAAAGTTCAAGATATAAATGATGTTCATCAAGTTGTACATTCAAATTCTACAACAAGTGAAAATGACACTCAAGTAATAATACCTTCAATAAATACAAATAGCTTAGGTATGTATAATACGGATGGATCAGGACAAAATGAAAAATATAAATACAATAATAGATATTACTATAACCAATTAGATAATTATTCGAAAGCATTGTATCAAGCAGTAGAAAACAATTTGGATGAACTAAAATATGGAACTTGCAACATTAATATAGATTATGACTTTAGCAGTATCCTACAAAACACTGATGATAAGTATGCACTAAAGCCATACTATGATGATGCAATAGATGCTTTAAGCCTAGATATACCAGATCTTTTCTATATAGATTTTTCTAAACTTAGATTATTTGTAGAAACAAAAACAAATATATTTGGAACTAAGTATAAAATTTATTTAGGCACAAAAGAGGGCGAAAGCCTATATAAAGAAGGATTTAGTAGTAAAGCACAAGTTGATACTGCTTTAAATCAAATAAATGCCGTGAAAAATAATCTTGTGAATATAGTTTATGCAAATGATTATCATAAGATAAGAGAAGCACATGACTGGATAATAGAAAATGTATCCTATGATGATGATGAAATATACAAATCTGATGTGTATGGCACTCTCATAGATAAAAGAGCAGTATGTGAGGGATATGCAAGAACTTATAAATGTATACTTGATGAACTTGGCATAAACAACATATTGGCCACAGGAATAGCAACTAATTCAGAGGGAAATAGTGAAAATCATATGTGGAATTATGTACTTTTAAACAATAATTGGTATGCTGTGGATGTAACATGGGATGATCCGATTATTGTAGGAGGGGGAGTATTAAGTAACGCTACAAAGCATAGATATTTCTTGCTAGGATCTAAAAAATTCTTTGAGAATCATACAGAAGAGCATGTTATATCATCACAAGGAAGATACTTCGCACTTCCAACATTAAATACAAAAAATTATGAATAAATAATTGTATAAAAATAGCACGTTTTGATAATAATACTAAAAAACCTAAAAAAGGATGGTATTGATGAGTAAACGAGCTATTTTTATTTTTGTTGTATTTTTAATAATCGTATTTAGTATTTTTTTCTACTTGGGTTTTCAAATAGATAAAAAAGATGAAAAGAAATTATTGAGTGATGTGAATACAATAGAAGAGAATATTATAGATGATCAAGAGAATGAGACCATAATTGAAACAGTAACAACTGATGAAAAAACCACGCCAAGCACTATTTTAACTTTAGAAAAATATTATCAAGAGTGTGGACATACTATAGTTACGAATGATACTATTCCAGAAGAAGCAGTAAATCTTACAGAAGAAGAGGTAAGAGATAAATATGCAGATTGGCAATTAGAAGAATTTTCACAAGAAGAGGTAGTTTTATACAAGGAACTTGACAGTTTTTGTGGAGAACATTATCTTTTAACGGAAAAGGATGGATTTATTAACATTTACACAGTAGATGAAAACGGAGTGGTAACTTTTCAAGAAAAAACTGATTTGTCAGTTGATTATCTCCCAGAAACAGATAGAATAACTTTAAAAAATGGACTTATGGTTTATGGGACAGATGAACTTAATAAACTTTTAGAAGATTTTGAATAGAATTTGCATGAAAAATAGAGTTCACTTTTTTAGTGAACTCTATTTTTAAACAATATTTAAAATTATTTTTGTTTATTAACTTCATCTTTAATATAATTTTTCATATTAAATGCTCTAAAGTATAAAACTAAAGCTGATAAAGTTGCGAGAATTGCCAAAACGTAAATATAAATAGAAAAATCATATATATCATTTTCTAGCACATTGTTATTAAGATAACGTATTGCTAAAGAAGATGCAATGGCTACATAGAATAGAACAGTTGCAAGTTTACCGATACCATTTGCTTGACACTACAAGTTCTTTTCCATATAAGAAAGAAGCTCCAGCTATCATTGCAAATTCTTTTAGTACAACGATAGATAGTATCCAAAAAGGAATAATTCCCTTGACGGATAAAGTTACAAGTATAGCTAACTGAGTAAATTTATCTGCAAGTGGATCTACTAATTTTCCAAAATCAGTTACTAAATCAAACTTCCTTGCAATAAAACCATCTAAGACATCAGTTATACCTGATAGTATTAAAAATATTACTGCTATTATAAAGTGCTCAGATGCAATTGCAATTACAATAGGTGGTATTAATAAAAATCTAATTATTGTTAAAATATTTGGTACATATTCAAGCATATATATAAAAACCTCCACTAGTCAGAAACTTTGAAATTTAATTCATTATTCTTTACATCAACTACTACGTGATTTCCATTTTTAATTTCGCCTTTTAGGATTCTTTCAGAGAGTTCATCTTCCAAATATCTTTGAATAGATCGTCTTAAAGGTCTAGCTCCATATTTTAAATCTGTTCCTTTTTCAAGTAAAAATTCTTTTGCAGATTTTGAAACTTTCATAGTAATATTTTTATCTTGAAGTGCATTATCTGTATCAACTAGCATCAAATCAACTATCTTGAGTAAATCATCTCGGTTTAAACTATCGAAAACAACAATTTCATCTATTCTGTTTAAAAATTCAGGTCTAAAAGTAGTTTTCAAACTATCTAAAATTTTATTAGAATCTACAGTTTGCTTTCCAAAACCAATAGAATTATTATTTAGATTAGAACCAGAATTTGAAGTCATAATAATGATTGTGTTTTCAAAACTTACTGTATTTCCTTGTGAATCTGTAAGCTTACCATCATCAAGAACCTGAAGCAATATATTAAATACATCAGAATGTGCTTTTTCGATTTCATCAAGAAGTACAATTGAATAAGGTTTTCTTTTAACTTTCTCAGTAAGTTGACCTGCATCATCATATCCAACATATCCTGGAGGAGAACCAATAAGTTTAGAAGTTGAATGCGATTCCATGTATTCAGACATATCAACTCTAATTATTGCATCTTTATCTCCAAACATCTCATAAGCGAGAGTTTTTGCAAGTTCAGTTTTACCAACACCTGTTGGACCAACGAATAAGAAAGAAGGTGGACGTTTTGTAGTCTTTAAACCTGCTCTATTTCTTCTGATTGCTCTTGATACAGCTTCAACTGCTTTATTTTGACCAATGATCTTTTTATGAAGATTGTTCTCTAAATTTAAAAGTTTTGCAGTTTCTTCTTCTGTTATTTTGGTTACAGGGATTTTAGTCCAGTGCTCTATAACTTCTGCAATATCTTGAACAGTAACTTCTTTCAATTTCAAGTTTTTATTTATTTCATCAATTTGTTCGATAAGTTGGCACTCACGAGTTTTCAAATCAGCGGCTTTTTGATAATCTTCTGTAGAATCTGCTTGTGCAGCTTCATTCTTTTCATCTTGAACTGTCTTTAATTCATTTTTCAAAAGTTCAAGCTGATATAACTCTTTGTTGTCAAGATTAATCCTTGAACAAGCCTCATCAAGTATATCTATTGCTTTATCAGGTAAAAATCTATCATGTATATATTTCTCAGACATTATTACTGTTTGACGAATAACTTCATTAGAAATCTTTACCTTATGAAAATCTTCATAATATTTTTTGATTCCATACATAATCTCAGAAGTTGCATCTATATTTGGCTCTTCTACTAAGACAGTTTGAAATCTTCTTTCAAGAGCAGTATCTTTTTCAATATATTTTCTATATTCTTTTAATGTTGTAGTACCAATTAATTGAATGCTTCCATCAGCAAGGGAAGGTTTAAGTATATTTGCAGCATTCATGGCATTCTCACCATCACCTGTACCGATTATATTGTGTATTTCATCTATAACGAGGATAATATTCTTGAGAGATTTACATTCATCAATTATACCCTTCATCCTAGCTTCAAATTGACCTCTAAATTGAGTACCAGCAACAACAGAAGTCATATCAAGAAGATATACTTCCTTATTTAAAAGTTTAGCAGGCACTTGCTCTTGAGCAATAGCTATTGCTAATCCTTGTGCTATAGCTGTCTTTCCAACACCAGGTTCACCAATCAAACAAGGATTATTTTTAGAACGTCTATTTAATATTTGAATGATTCTTCTAATCTCAGTATCACGGCCTATAACGATATCTAATTCGTTATTTTTAGCTTTATTTGTTAAATTAGTGCCATACATATCAAGAAATTTCTTTTTCTTCTCTTTAGGCTTTTTATCAACTCTTACTCTTTTATTGTTATTTGAATTTCTACTTTCTGACTGACTATCAAAATTATTCTGGCCGAAAAAATTACCGAATATTGCACCAATAGGAACAGCATTAGGCTGCCCTTCTTGAATAGATTCATCCATATCGATATTGTCAGATATATTATTTATTATATTTTCAAACTGTTCTGCAACATCATTCAAGTCAAGATTATTGCCTTGAAGAATTTGACCTAAAGGATTTATACCCCTTTCTTTTGCACAGTTTGCACAATACCCAATAGTATTATGAGGATTATCCTTTGTAGGATTGCTTACAAAAATTGTTGCTTCCTGTTTTTTACATATTGAACATAACATATTTTAGCCCTCCTTTAATGTACTCAAGTATTCTATTAATAATACATTAAAATTGCGAAAAAGTCAAGTTGATAATTGACTTTCGATTATGATATAATTACTCTATACAAGTGAGGAGGAAAATGTTAATGAACAATGGAAAAATAAACGTAAGGACGATAATAATTATAGGAGTAATCGTAATATGTATATTTTCTATAGTGTATGGCATTTATTACCAAATCGAATCTTACAAAAAGAAACAATTTAACGAACTTTTAGAAGGACAAGGAACTCAAGAAGAAATAAAAACAATAGAATTTGATGACTTATTTGACAACAGTATAGATTATCAAGGATATAATGTAAATGTAAATAAACTAGATCAATATGAAGAACTTGTTTATACATCTTATGAGTTTGAGGATACTGCACATGGAATAAATATAAAAATCCCAACAATAAATGTAAATAATGAAAAAATAATTAAAATAAATCAAGAAATAGTATCAATATTTCAAGAAAAAGCAAATGCAATCTTATCAAACGCAGATCAAGAAAATCAAAAACAATCGATATATAATGTAGAATATACAGCATGCCTAAATGAAAATATTTTATCTCTAGTAATCAAAGCAGGACTAAAAGAAGGAACGAATGTACAAAGAGTAATTATTCAAACATACACATATAACTTATCAACAAATGAAGAGATGACTCTTGATAATGTGCTTGATATCGAAGGAAACAATAAAAAACAAGTACAACAGAATATAAAAAATAGAATACAGGAAGAGATAGATAATCAACAAAATTTGTCAGCTTTAGGGTATAATACTTACAATCGTGATGTAAACGACAGTATGTATCTAATAGAAAATTCTAATAATTATTTTCTAGGACCACATGGAGTAATATATATAATATATGCTTATGGAAATTCAAGTTATTCATCAGAGAGGGATATAGTAGTGATCAAGTAAAATAGAAAATCTGTATTTCATTTTTCAAGCTTCAAGCTAAAATATTTACATAATTTGACTTTACAGCAAAAATCTGCTATAATTTATATAAGGGCGTAGAAATGCTCTTGAAAAAAAATAGAAATAGGAGAAGAGAAAATGGACAACAGTTTCGAGGCTACTTTCATTTCGAGGCTCATCAGAACGGAAGAGGAAGTCAAGATCATTATGCAGAATGGCTTCCAGATGAGAGGTATTATCTGTAACCATGATGATGTCGTTATCGTGCTTATGGAAAGGGCCAAAAGCGGAGAAATCCGAAAGAACATTGTCTACAAGCACGCGATCTCTACGATCGTGATGCCAACGTAAACTCCAAAAAAGGAGAGTGCAAAAGCACTCTCCTTTTTTGTTTTCTAAAACCCCCAGCTAGGCTGGGGGTTCAAAAAAGCTTTAGCGATAATATAGACAAAAAACTCCTTT
>CANQMI010000029.1 GCA_947624905.1 uncultured Clostridia bacterium | reverse complement strand
AAAACTTTACCAAGAATGGCTAGAAGAATAGCAGTTGGAGGAACTGTAGGAGGAGGACTTGCATTAGCAGGACTTGCAGTAGGAGCAGCTTCAGGAGATCCATCTAAAGCATTTAGCTTAGCAGCAGCAGGAGGAGCAGCAGGATATTATGGCTCAAACTATTATGGAGATAAATTGGCTAAAGCCGCTGGAAATTCATGGCAAAGTTCGAAAGTTAATTTCTGGGGAACGGATATAAAAGCAATAGAGCAATCACAATTTGATAAAGAGTTTTATAGAAATCCAAATAATAGAGATATACTTGTAAGAGCTTTAGGCTCTCCAGGAAAAGTACAAAACGCTATCAAAAATGGAGACATACAAGCATTTTTGACTGAAGGTATTACAGATCCTGCAAAAATAGGTAAAGCATTAAGCCTGATGTATGACAACAAATTAAATGCTAGAAATAAACAAGACGGATTACAGAAAGCAGTTTCATTAGCTATATGGGATAGAAGTATAAGTCATAGCATTTATGATAGCACATCAATTCACAGAGCAGAATTTATTAGAAGAGAGGTAGAAGAATTAGTAGATTCTGGACTTGATGAAAATACTGCTACAAAGAAAGTAGAAAAAATACTAGAAAATTTGGAATATTTGAATACATAAAAGATGAAGTTTTATTAGAATAAAACATGTTGTCAAAATTAGCTAGAAAGGAGTAAGATATGGACCCAGAGGATGAGAATCAAGATGCACAAGATATTAACGAAGCTACAGAAGAATCTAGAAAGACTTCAAAAGGTTTGTTTGATAAACTAAGAAGAGCAGCCAAAAATGATTTTTTCAACAAACTAAAAAAGATGATCGTACCAGTAATTTTACCAGTAGTCTTGAAACTAATGATACCACTAATAATTTTATCTATAATACTCCTTTTTGCTTCAAACATCAGTGATTGGTTTATAGATCTTTTTGGCAATGATAACGTATCTTCACTTGCGTCAGCAGAAGTTATAGCAGATGCTGATATAAAAAAAGGAGAAAATGGATATTACTTTGAAATATCTCAAGACCTAGTAGATAAATATATAAAAGAGTTAAATGAAGCATATAAAAACGGAAACTTTTATTTAGATGATGAAGAAAATGAGGAAATATTAAAAGAATACGGACTACATAAAGATGAAAATGGAGAAATAGTAAAAGACGAAGATGAAGGCGAAGAACAAGAAGAGCAGGAACAACAAGAAGAAAATACTACGGAAACACAATCGGCAAATGACGAATTCACGAATGAAGATTTACAAGATTGGTTTTCATCAGATGAATTTGAAGATTATTTTGTAAGAATGTTAAGAGCAGAAATAGCGAGTAGCTATCCTAAAATCGGAACAGAAGGAAGCGTTGGTAAAGGCTGTAAAATAGAAAATGATAGACCAAACGGAGAGATAATTAATCCAAAAAAAGGAGACAATTATATAGCACAAGGAATTATACAAGTTAGAAGACAACTTTTAGAAGATGTTCCTGACACACAAGTAGGACCAAGTGAATTTGCAGGAAATCTTTTAGATGTAGATAGCGTAATTAGTCTAATCGCAGATACAACAGATCCTAAGGTTGAAGCAAATTGTGATGGCAATTACATGACACTTGGAAATGCAATATTCTTAGGATATGTTAAACAAGAAGGACCAGAGTGGAATGATGAAAATACAGAATGTAAAGTAAGATTCTATTTTGATAATATTCAAGACACATTTGAGGTTATATTAAAAACATATCAAGGGTATGTTGTAAGTGGAGAAGTAAGAATAGTAGATGACAGTACAGGAGCATTTAGATTCCCTAAAAACAAAGATGGAAAAAGAGAAATAGATGTTATTTTTGACAATATAAAACAGAATCTTGAAAATGCAGGAGGAATAATCGAAAACAATACATCAGTATTACCACAAGAAGATACATCAGTAGAAATGACATATTTGCCATACGAAGAATTTCAGGCCCTAAAAGCAAACCCAAAGGATAAAAGCATATTAAAATATTTTTCATTTGATCAAGAAAAAGGGCTTATATATTACTATACTTATAGCGGAGCTGAAAATGGAACAACTTTCACTGAAGCTTCTGTTAGGTATAAAACACTAGTAAATATGTGCAGTATGCCATACAACTTTCTATTTGCACTTTTGCAAACTACAAACGATCCAGAATGGGTAATGGCTGTAGTAGACCAATTGCTATTGGAAAGTGAGGCTGTTATTTTAATACAAGATCAAAAAACAATAACAACTACTACAAATACATATAGTTATTTACAAAAAACAGAAACAGGTAATCCTACCTACCCTTACGACTCTTATTCAGAAACAACAACAACTGTTCAATACTCATCAAGAGCAGATATAACTAAAGCACACACATGGTGCATAGATTATGAACAAAAACCAACATTAGTTCAAGAAGTTAATGCTCCAAGCAAAACAAATTATGATCCAGGAAACCTTGGAAATTATGAATATACAAAAGATTCAGATAATGGTGAAAACTACAAATCTACTGAATCTTACCTTAGCTCAACAACAACGACTATTACATCTATAACATGTAAATTTGATGTAATACAAGAAAAGGAAATAAGCACTAAATTTTTGAGCACTTGGAAAAATAAAACAGGAAAATATGAACTAGGCCAAGAATATGATCAAGAAGGAAAAGAAATAAAATACAAATTTCCATATAGATCAAAAGCTACATCTATCCCACCAGATACATTACATGACATGAGTGAATACGGAATAGACCTAGTATTAGATTTATTAAGTAGACATGAGGACACACAGCTACAAGAACAACTTATGATGTATTATTGGAATCTATATACAGGAGATGATGTATACGATATAGATTTAGAAGCATTACTTGAATTATTTGAGTCAAAAACAGCATTTTCAGGTTCACTTATAGCAAACTTTATCAAGGCACATGAAAATCCAGAACTATGGAAATATACAACTGGACAAACTTCACAAATACCTTCAAGATTTGTAACATCTGATGGACAAAACTATATTGTATTTGAGGATGGAAGTGCAGGAAGGCATAATGTATCTTATGGTTTAGCAACATTTCAATTAAGTAATAATAATTCTACAGAATGTCCAGTTTGTAAAAGAAGAGGTTATTACAACTGGGTAGACCAATTTGCAAAATACGGTATAAATGTAAAAGAACTATGCACAGGTTCAAAAGTTCCAATAGATGCTGCCGACAATGTATTTGAAGATGCAGTAGCATGGACAAGAGAACAAGTAGAAGCATACATAGAGAAATATATACCAGATGCTGAACTTACTAGTGCACAAATAGATTGTTTAACAAGCATACGTTACAATAGACGGAAATATAGTTGGCTTTAATAATGTATATAATACTTGCTATAAAAATGGAGAATGGGATTTTGCAAAACTAAAAAATTCTTATTTCGCAGGCACTACACCATTTACAAGCAATGCAGTTTATAGTGCCGATTGGTATGTATTGTTTACAGAAGGAAGATATCTTGATAGAGATGGAAATGAAATTTCAGCAGGAGGTGGAGGAGAATTTACATATGCTCCTTCAGCAAATGGCATGATAATTGGAACATTTACATCAACATCAAGTGGAAAAACTTTTACCATATTTAATCAAAGTGCATGTGGCTGGCCAGAAAACTGTAATCGTGCCGCACAAGCTTCAGTATGTAGTGGATATTGGAATGGAAATCCACTTGAAATGGTTACAGAGTTAAAGAAAGCAACTGAAAATGCTGCACCTTTCTGGAAACCAACATATGACAAAGTTGGTGCAAAATGTGAATCAAGACTAATATCATCTACTACATTAAGTACAGAAGTTATCAAGGAAAGCATACTTTCAGGACAACAAATAATTTTATGGTTAAGAGGAAATGGATCAGTAGGACCAGGACGTAAATGTACGAGTAAATATGGAAAATATTGGGCTTCAGAATATCACTGGGTAGCTATATTAGGCTATAGAATGGAAAATGGAGCAGAGGAGATATTTGTATCAGATTCAGCCCATACAGATTATAGTAGACAATCAGGCTGGTGGCCAATAGACGAATTTGATGAATTAAAAGATGCAACTGCATGTACAGCTTTTGTTAGTGAAATCTAGCTTGAACAGGAGGTATCAAGATGAAATTTCTTAAATATATAATACTAGTTGTACTCTTGATAATAATTACGCTAATCATATTATTGCTAAATGTATTAAAAGGAGATCCACATTTATATCAGTCTGAACTAAATGAACCATACGTTGAAATTGAACCAAACAAAATCGTTAGTGATGTTTCAATAAAAGACAACTATTATGATGTTAAAGATATTATAGAAAAATATTATAGCTATTTGACCGATTTAAACAAAACGGAAGAAGATATTGTTACATATCCATCAGATGATGTGGATGGAGAAAACATTGCAAACAATGGAGAACAAGCAGAAGGAAACAATATGTCACTTTCAGAAATGCTTCAAGAAGAAAAAACTATAACTAAGAATGCAATATATAGCAGATTAAATCAAGAATTTATAGAAAAAAATGGTATAACAGTAGACAATATACAAGAAAAACTTGGAAACTACAAAAACATAGTGGTTATCATAGATAATATGTATTATGTAGAAGCATCAGAAGCTGTAAAAGTATATTTCGCTTATGGAAAAGCTATAGAGACAGAAACTAAACAAAAAAATGAATTCGGAATGATGATTTCTGTAGATTCAGCAAACATGACTTATGAAATATACCCAAGTGGCTATGAATATGATGTAGAAAAAGGCAAAGAATTGATTATAAGTTCAAGTGAAATAGAAAATAGAAAATATAATAAATATAAATATCAAGCAATAAGCAATGAAACATACTGCAAAGACTTGATGGAAGACTATAAAAATAGATTGATGTATGACATAGAGGGAGCATACAATAGTCTTGATCAAGAATATAAAAAAGCAAAATTTGAAAATTTAGAAGCATTTGAAAACTATGTAAAGAATAACTATAATAAATTAATAACTGCAAATGTAAAAAGCTACAATAAAGATATCTTAGATAATTATGTGCAATATGTCGTAGAAGATAACCAAGGTCAAGAGTATATCTTTAGAGAAACCGCAACAATGAAATATTCAGTATTACTTGATACATATACAATAGATATACCAGAATTCATATCAAAATATGAAGCGGTAAATACAAAAGAAAAAATTGTTTTGAATTTGAATAAATTTATGATGTCAATAAATGACAAAGATTATAAATACGCATATAGCATTTTGGCAGATAGTTTCAAAAAGACAAATTTCCCAACTCTTGAATCCTTTGAAACATATGCAAAGCAAAATTTCTTTGATAAAAACGAATTTGAATATGGAAAATATGGAAGCGAAGGAGATACATATTATACATATGTAGTAACAATCTCAGATGCTACTAAACAAGATCAAAATACTAAATCAAAAACATTCATAATTCAATTAAATCAAGGAACAGATTTTGTACTATCATTTAATGTATAAATTTTTCAAAAATAAGAAGTAAAAGCAAACTAGCTTTTACTTCCAATTTTAATATAGAGAAATTACATATAAGGAGAAGTTAATGTATAGATTTTTTAGGTGGTATAACCAAAATAGAATACAGGTTCTAATAGTAATCGCTGTTGCAATAATTTGCTTTGTAATATTGCAAATAGTAAATTCACTTGTTGCTGAAAACAATGCAAAACAAAGAAATATTCTTTCAAGTCAAAATACATATGTAGATAAAACAACAAATCCATCTCCTACAAATACGAGTATTTTAACAGGAGAAAAAATAAAAGATTCACAAGATACCATAAATAAAGATTTGATAGAGCAGTTTGTAGAATATTGCAATAATGACCAAATACAAGAGGCTTATGACATGTTATCAGATGAATGCAAGGAATTATTATATCCAAATATAAATGTTTTTAATCAAGCATATATAAAATCCATATTCTACATAGATAGAATGTATAGCCTACAAAACTGGTATATAGGAACTGACATCTATACATACTACATAAAATACACAGAAGATGTTTTAGCAACAGGTAATGTAAATTCTAGCGAGAACAAAGGAGACTACATTACAATTGTAAATCAAGATGATAAATATTATCTGAATATAAGCAGTTTTATTGCGAGACAAAAAGAAAATAAAACAATGTCAAATAACAATGTTGCTATAACTGTAAACTGGATAGATATGTATATGGATTACACTACATTTAATATCAAGGTAAAAAATAACACAGAAAAAACAATATGTTTAGACACAAAAGAAGATACATCATCAACGTATATATATGATTATAATCAAGTAAAATACACGTCTTTCCTAAATGAAAATCCGATAGAGCAATTAGTAATAAAAAAACAGCAAACAAGTAATTTGAACATAAAATTTAACAAACTATATAATCAATCAAGAATTCTAAAAGGAATATCATTTCAAGATATAGTACTAAACTATGATGAATACATGGCAAAAACAGAAGAAAAAGAAAAGATATCAATAAATATAAGTATTTGACACAATTGTGTTACAAAAATGTCATAAAAATGTAACGTAATATTTAAAATATTGTGATATAATGTTATAAATTACCAAAGAGAAGGAGGAAAAAATATGTCTGAACAAAATACAAATACAACAGTACAAGAAATAGAAACATATCTCCATTCTCAAGAAGATACAAAAGCAAAAAAAGAATTGCTTGATTTATTTGAAAAATGCAAGAGAATACCAAATAAAATAGAAAGATTGAAAATTGCTAAATATATGGCATATAGAGCCTACGTAAACAAAGCAGAAAAAATATTATCCAAAGCAATAAAAAGAGTAAGCAATGATTACAATGATATTGTAGATAAAATTTTTGACAAAACTAAAAAACTTGAACAATTCAAGGATATTGAAGAAATAGACTTTAGCGAATATAAACCAAGTTTGGACGAATTAGAAAAAGCAAAAGAAAAATATCAAGAAGAATATACAGAAGAAGAAAAGAAAGCTTTAATTCAAAAAGAACTCTATATAATAGAAAAATCAAAAATTTTTAACACAATGCCAATTCCACACGAAATACTTAAAAATGCAGATAGAGAAATTCAATCAAAGATGAAAAAGTTCAATGATGCACGACAAAAAAGAACAAGAATAATAAACACTATGCAACAAGATTATGAAAAACTAATAGAACCTAGAGAAGAAAGTGAAATGATAGATCAAGCACTTTCAAACATGGAAAAATTGAAATATGTACTTACAAATTCTGAATACAAAGCACTAGAAAAAAGCTACATAAAAAGAAAAAAGAAAATTTATAGAAATACAAAAGAAATACGAGATATAATAAAATCAAAAGAGAAAAAAACAGGAATAATAAACTATAATCTTCAAGAAGCACGATATGAAAGAATGAGTAAATTAGGCGAAACTATAAGTAGTGCAACTAAAATAATAGAGCAAAATAAAGTCTCAGAAGTAGAAAAACAACTTGAAAAATTAAAAGCTTCATATGAAAGAGAAAAACAATTTGCATCAGTTATCAAAAAATTACATGAAGAAGAACAAGAGCCAGATATGAATTTAGAAGTAAGCACATTGGAAACTGAAATTCATAACCTTGAAGAAACAATAAATGTCTCAAAACAGACAGTTCAAGAACAAGAAGAAATAATAAATAATGCTAAAAAAGAATTATTGATTCTATGGAAAATAGAAATAAATACAACAATATCTAAACAAGAAAAAATCCTTGAACTTCAAGAAGACAATAGAAAAAACAATCAAGAAAAAAAGGAAAAAGAA
This sequence comes from uncultured Clostridia bacterium, assembly GCA_947624905.1. Lineage (GTDB taxonomy): Bacteria > Bacillota > Clostridia > TANB77 > CAG-508 > JAAWPK01. Next base: position 5,808 of record CANQMI010000029.1, on the reverse strand, counting down.
AGTATCTTGAAAAAACTAAAAAAATTACAAGGAAAAGAAGAATATATTCTTAGGATGTAAAGAATGAAAACACCCCATAGTTCATATAAATGAATGAGGTGTTTTTTTAATGCGTAAATCTAAATTTTTATTCACTATAATAATTTGTACAATAATAATAAATTTGATAATTCCAGTGTATGCAGATGACGAAATAGAAGAAGAAGGGATAACAGAAAAAGAAATACAAGAGATAATAGAAACTTCAGCAGATGTAACAGATATACCAAAAATAAATTCAAGATACGCTGTTATATATGATAGAACTTCACGGTAGCATTATCTATGGAAAAAAAGAAAATACTAGATGCAAAATGGCCTCAACAACGAAAATAATGACGGCAATAGTTGTTGTAGAAAATATACAAAATTTAAACGAAAAAGTTGTAATCTCACAAAAATCAGCAGGTACAGGAGGATCAAGGTTAGGTCTACATCAAAATGATGAAATAACAGTAAATAATCTATTATATGGACTTTTACTATGCTCACGGAAATGATGCAGCAGTAGCACTAGCAGAACATACGTCTGGAAGCATAGAAGAATTTGCTGTGTTAATGAATAAAAAGGCGGAAGAATTAAACCTGAAAGATACACATTTTATCACACCTCATGGACTAGATCAAGAAGGGCATTATACAACGGCAAAGGAATTAGCAATAATTGCAGATTATGCGCTAAACATAGAAAAAATCGCACAAATAGTTAAAACAAAAACATATACAGTAAGTATTAATGGAATAGCAAAAAATATAGTAAACACAAATGAACTCCTAGGATACCTTGATGGGGTATATGGGGTAAAAACAGGATTTACAAATGGAGCAAATAGATGCTTAGTTACATCTGTAAAAAGAGGAAATATGGATCTGATATGTGTAGTCTTAGGAGCGGATACGAAAAATGATAGGACAAAAGACAGTATAAAATTGATAGAATATATATACTCGAACTATCAAATGATAGACTTGAAATTTATGATAGAAGACGAATTTGATGAACAAGTAGAGAAATCAAAATTTAATATTTTCAAGGGAGTAAATAATGACGTAATACTTGTACTTGAGAAAAATGATATAACATTATATCCGATAAAAAAAGGAAATACGGAGAATGTAATAGTAGAAACGAAAATACAAAATGAAATGAGTGCCCCTGTATATGAAAATACAGAAATAGGAAAGCTTACAGTAAAAATAGACGATAAAATAATATATGAATTAAAGATATATACAAGTAATTACATACCTAAAAAGAGTGTATTTGACTATTATTTTGATTTTATATTAAATATGGGTAAATATCTAAGAATAGAAATATAAAACACTATTTACTTCAAGTAGAAATAGACCAATTAATAACTATAAAATATTAATTATATTTTTTTTCAAGAAACAGTTTGAAAATATTAAAAAAGTGATATAATAGTAACAAAAAGGAAAGAGGGAAAAAAATGCAAGAAAACCAAAGAAATGATACTAACAGTGTAGAAAAATACGCAGAAATGTCTACGATAACAGCTGAAGAATATATCAAGGAAAATAATATTTCGCTTGATGGATTGACAGACGCAGAAGCAAATCGAAGGATACAAAAAAATGGTTATAATGAAATAAAACAGGGAAAACAGAAAAAATGGTATAACTATTTTTTGGAAAGCTTATTTACACCATTTAATAGCATACTATTAGGAATTGCATTAGTATTGTACTATACAGACGTAGTAATCTCAACAAATCCAAGCTATGCAAATATAATTGTAATAGTAGTATTAGTTTTGATAAGTAGTTTACTTGAATTTTTTCAGGAATATAAATCAAATAAATCAGCAGAAAAATTAAAAGAGTTAGTCGCAACGACAACAACAGTTGTAAGAAATGGCCAAAAGAAAAAAATACTTTTAAAAGACGTAGTACCAGGAGATATAGTACTTCTCTCTGCAGGAGATATGATACCAGCAGATTTAAAAATTATTGAGGTCAAGGATTTATATATAAGACAATCTGCACTAACAGGAGAATCAGATGCAATAAGAAAGGTATCACAATCAGAATTAAAACTTGAAGAAATAGAAAATATTTCAGATTTAGACACGATATGCTTCATGGGAACAAATGTAATTAGTGGAACAGCAAAAGCAGTCGTAATATATACAGGAGAAAACACATATTTTGCAAGTGTTGCAAATATAGTAACATCCGAAAAACCAAAAACTTCCTTTCAGAAGGGAGTAGAAAATATAAGCAAACTTTTAATAAGGTTTATGCTAATCATGATACCTATCGTATTTTTATTAAATGTATGGAAACATGATTTACTTACATCATTTACATTTGCAGTAGCAGTAGCGATAGGTATAACTCCATTATTATTGCCAGTCATATTGTCATCAAGCTTATCAAGAGGCGCAATCAATATGTCTCGCAAAAAAACAATAGTAAAAAAATTAGATTCAATACAGAGTTTTGGGGCAATGAATATTTTATGTACAGATAAAACAGGCACACTAACAGAAGATAAAATAGTATTAGAAAAATATTTAGATGTCAAGGGAAATGAAGATATTCGTGTGTTAAAACACGCTTTTTTGAATTCGTATTTTCAAACAGGACTAATAGGAAGCATTGATCAAGCAATAATCGCGAGAGCATATAAGAACGGATTAGAAAATATCATAAATGATTACGAAAAAATTGATGAAATACCATTTGATTTTACTAGAAGAAGATTGTCGATTGCAGTAGAAGGTCAAGAAGAGAAACTTCTTATAACAAAGGGAGCAGTTGAAGAAATATTAAATATTTGTACAAGCATTGATTACAAAAATGAAATATCAAATATGACAAGAGAAATAAAAGAAGAAATAATCAAGATAGGAAAAAGTTTAAATAAAGAAGGATTAAGAGTTATAGCAGTAGCACAAAAAAGAAATATAGAAAATAATCATAATTTCTCAGTCTCTGATGAAAAAAATATGACACTTATAGGGCTCATAGGATTTCTTGATCCACCAAAAGAAAGTGCGAAAGATTCTATACTTAGACTTAATAAATCAAAAATAAGAGTCATAGTGCTAACAGGAGATAATGTAGATGTTACAAAATGTATCTGTGATAAAGTTGAAATAAATTCTAAGAGAATAGTTACAGGAGCAGAACTTGATAAATTATCAGATATAGGAGTCAGAAGAATTTTAAGAGATACGAATATATTTGCAAAGCTTTCTCCAATACAAAAAGCAAGAATTGTAAGGCTTTTGAAGGAAGCGGGAAATGTAGTAGGATATATGGGTGATGGAATAAATGATAGTCCATCACTTACAAATTCAGATGTAGGAATATCTGTAGACACAGCTGTTGATATAGCAAAAGAATCAGCAGATATAATATTACTTGAAAAGGATTTGAATGTACTATTAGATGGAGTTACCGAGGGAAGACGTACATTCTGCAATTTGATGAAATATATAAAAATGGCAGCAAGTTTTAACTTTGGAGAAGTATCTTCAGTAATAATAGCGAGTATACTACTCCCATTTTTACCAATTACACCTATACAACTCTTAGTCCAAAGTTTACTTTATGATTTAGGACAGCTTACATTACCGTTTGACAATGTAGATAGTTCATATCTTCAAAAACCTAGGAAGTGGAATATAAATGGATTAAAAAACTTTATGCTATTTATGGGGCCACTTAGTTCATGCTTTGACTTGATTGTATTCGCAATATTATGGTTTGGATATGGCGTAAGAGAAGCATGGATATTCCAAAGTATATGGTTCTCATACGGTGTAATATCAAACCTCGTTGGAATGCACATAATAAGAACAGAAAGAAAACCATTCATAGAGAGCAACGCATCAAAAATGGTATATTTCTCTTCTATACTTTTGAGTATAGTTGCACTTATAGTACCATCTACAGCACTTGGTGAGTTTATAGGATTATCAAGTGTTCCAATCAAGTTTATATCTGTCATAATAGGAGTACCAATACTATATTGCTTTGTTGCAATATTGGCAAAGAAAATATATATTAAAAAATATAATGAATGGATTTAATATGATTATATTCACAAATTCAAGAATAAAAGAATATATATAAAGAGAAATTACCTCAAAACGATAACTATATAAATCGAAATATTAGCATAAGATGTAGATTTTGCTTGACAAGTAGAAATATTTTTGGTATCATTAAAAAGCACCAAAAATATGCGCAGGTATAGTTTAGTGGTAAAACATAACCTTGCCAAGGTTAAGTTACGGGTTCGATTCCCGTTACCTGCTCCAACGTCGTAACAAACCAAAATGGTCTGTTGATTCTTTACAAAATCAACAAGACCATATGGTTGTTACTCATTGTTTCGCAAAAAATATCACTCACTTCGTTCGCTAACAATTTTTTGCGAAGTTGTAATAGTATTTGGCGAGTTAGCCAAGTGGTAAGGCACGAGTCTGCAAAACTCTGATCATCGGTTCGACTCCGATACTCGCCTCCAAACGACAAAAAATGACAAAATTCTAACATTAGGTTAAAATTTTGTCATTTTTTTATTCTCTTAGAGTTATCTGCATTTTACATTAAAACACACTTTTTGTTTTTCATTGAAATATATTGTAATTTTTTGTATTTTTATATATAATTTCTATCTGTTCCTTTCCCATTATAGTAAAAGTTCGCGCCCAAATCATATATGGCTGCAATGTGTCCTTTATTTGCACATTCTTTAATTATATCCATATATTTTCTACTTAAATTGCTATATTTTATAATAATGTTATCCAATTTCTTCTTCCATACATTACTCTTACAATTTGTATATTTTCATCATTTATTCTATAAAAAACAATATAATTATCAACTACTAGTTTCCTAATTTTAAATCTTTTGATTATATCATCATCTATAACAGAATACATTTCTGGATTATCTTTTAAACTATCTATTTCATTTTTTATGTTTGTAATTAATTTTTGAGCAGTATTAGGTTCTTGTAAATTATATTTAATGTATCGTTTTATATCTATTAAATCTTGTTTTGCTTCCATTGAATATTCTATATTATATTTTTTCAAAGGCAAATCCTCTTTCTTTTTTAAATTTTATCTAACTCGTCAAAAACTTCTTTTGATGAATATTTTTTTCCATTTTCTAATGACTTAATTCCTTTTTCTAATTCTTTATATAAAGCATACTTATCTGTTAAAAGTTCGTATAACTCAATACTCATTACTGCTAAATCTCCTGCACCATTTTTAGTAATATATACTGGACTATTTGTTTGATGGCAAATTGTGGAAATTTCATTATAATTATTTCTCAAATCAGAACTTGGTCTAATAATTGGCATACTAAACACCTCCATAAATATTATATACATATTTTATCAAAATATTGATATATAGTCAATGCTTTTCAATTAATTTTATTTTTAAAATTTACAAACGCAATCCCAGTCACATTAAAATTACATTAAAAATTGCTTCCTGCATCTTGAAAGTGCTGATATTACTATAACTTCAAAAATATCAAACCGGAATACGCCTCCAAACGACAAAAAATGACAAATTTCACTAAAATGTTGAAGATTTGTCATTTTTTTGTGCTATTTTTACCTTTGTTATCTTCTAGTGCTTCTTGATTTATATACTTATAATTCAAAGCATTTTTTCTACTAATAACCGTTTTTCCTAAATTCTTCTCTATATCATCTCTAGCAACCTTTGCAGCATGTCCACCCATTTTTGCAACTTTCTTATTTTC
>CANQMI010000028.1 GCA_947624905.1 uncultured Clostridia bacterium | reverse complement strand
CTTTTAATATACTATCTGTGTGTGTGTGTGTGTAGAGCCTCTAGCGTTCTAGCGTTTCTCATCTTTTGTTCCTCCAAATTTTTACTATCATTTGCTTTAACTTGATTTCATTCTAGAACATTTTTCTACTTTGGTCAATAGAAATTATTAATTTATAATATAAATGTAATATAAATTTAATAATTTTGTAACATTTTACTATAAGCCCTATGAAGCAGCATCCTTTAATTTTACCAAGATATTCATTGCATCTATTGGTGTAAGCTCATTTATATTAATTTTATCCAATTCGTGAGCTATCTCAGCAAGCTTGTAGTTATACATACTAAGTTGTCCTGCTTGTTCCTTCTCTTGAACTTTTACCATATTCTTTTCTCCAAGAATGCTCTTTCTTTCAAGTCCCTTTAAAATTTCCTTTGCATTTCTTAGCACATCTTGTGGGACCCCTGCAAGCTTTGCAACATGTATACCATAACTTTCATCTGTTCCACCTTTTACAATTTTTCTCAAGAAGATAATATCTTCTCCTTTTTCTTTAACTGCTATTGAATAATTCTTTACTCCATCAATCTTATCTTCTAATTTTGTAAGTTCATGGTAGTGAGTTGCAAAAAGTGTTTTTGCCCCACATTTTTCTCGGTCAGCTATATATGTTGCAACAGCCCAAGCAATTGAAAGACCATCATAAGTTGAAGTTCCTCTTCCTATTTCATCAAGTATAACTAAACTGTTTGAAGTTGCTTCCTTTAATATACTTGCAACTTCCATCATCTCTACCATAAAAGTACTTTGTCCCATACTTAAATCATCAGATGCTCCGACTCTTGTGAATATCTTATCTACAACTCCTATTTTTGCATATTTTGCAGGAACAAAGCATCCTATCTGCGCCATTAGTGTAATTAAAGCTACTTGCCTCATATATGTAGATTTTCCCGCCATATTAGGACCTGTAATTATTCCTAATCTATCTGTATCTTTATTCATATATGTATCGTTTGGGACAAATGATCCGCTAGTCATCATTTTTTCTATAACAGGATGTCTTCCTTCTTCTATTTTGATTTCTCCACTATTATCAATTATAGGCATGCAATAGTTCATATCTTCTGCAACTTCCGCAAATGAGCAAAGTACATCAAGCATTGCAACTATTTCAGCAGTTTTTTGTATTCTTGGAATTTCCTTTGAAATCTTATCTCTAATTTCTAAGAATAACTTATATTCCAAAGCAACTAGTTTTTCTTCAGATCCAAGTATTGTATCTTCTAATTTTTTTAATTCTTCTGTTATGTATCTTTCTCCATTTGTCAAAGTTTGTTTTCTTATAAATCTGTCTGGTACTAAATTTAAATTAGATTTCGTAACCTCGATATAATATCCAAACACTTTATTAAATCCAACTTTTAAATTCTTTATTCCTGTTTGTTCTTTTTCTTTTGCCTCTAATTCTACAAGCCATACTTTTCCGTTTGTAGATGCTTCTTTTAAATTGTCTACTTCATGATTATATCCTTTTTTAATGATATTTCCTTCAGTTATAGTTATTCCAGGTTCTTCTATGATTGATTTTTCAATTAATTCATATATATCTTTCAATTCATCTAAGTTGTCATATATATTTCTTAGCATTTTAGCTTGTGTATTTTCAAGAACATTTTTTAATTCTGGAAGCTTTTGAACAGATGACTTCAATGAGAGCATATCTCTTGCATTTGCGTTTCCATAAGCGATTTTTCCAGATATTCTTTCAATATCGAATATTTTCTTTAAAAAGCTAATGATATCTCCTCTAAGCATCATATTTGATTTTAGTTCTTTTACTGCATCTAATCTTTCATTAATTTCATTTACATCTATAAGGGGATCACTTATCCATCTTCTTATTAGCCTTCCTCCCATTGAAGTTGAAGTTTTATCTAATACCCAAAGAAGAGTTCCTCTTTTGCCTTTATCTCTCATTCTTTCCAATAATTCTAAATTTCTTCTTGCAGATATATTCAATGACATATATTTCGTTGTATTATACATCTTGATAACATTGATGTGATCCATTTCAATTTTTTGAGTTTGTTTTATATATTCTAATAACCCATTTATAGCTGCAATAGCAAATTCTCTTTCTTTCAAGTTATTTATTTTTCTGTCTTGATCATCAGTAATCTTATATCTTTCTTGCAATTTTTCTGTATCTAAACTGAATTTTTCATCCTCTACATTTGATATGTAACATCCTATTCTTTCTCTTATTTTTCCTATCTCTTCTTGAGACATATACATCATTTCATTTACAATAATCTCAGCAGGATAATATCTTGCGATTTCATCTAACAATTTTGGAAAATTGTTAGTTTCTTTTATATCAGTTGCAAGGAAATCCCCTGTTGATATATCACAAACGGCTATGCCGAAAAATATGCCTTGTTTGTATATGGACATTATGTAGTTGTTTTTCTTATCATCAAGCAAATTATCTTCAACTAATGTTCCAGGTGTTATAACTCTTATTACATCTCTTTTTACAATGCCTTTTGCTTGTTTTGGATCTTCAAGTTGTTCACATATTGCCACTTTGTATCCTTTTTCAATCAATTTTGCTACGTATACGTTTGCCGCATGAAATGGTATCCCACACATTGGGGCTCTTTCTTCTTGACCACAGTCTTTTCCTGTCAAAGTTAACTCTAATTCTCTTGATGCTGTTTGTGCATCATCAAAAAACATTTCATAAAAATCGCCTAATCTATAAAATAAGATACAATCTTTGTATTGTTCCTTTGTATCTAAATAATGCCTCATCATAGGTGAAAATTCTGCGTTTTCTTTCATTTCATTTGTCTCCTTTTCTTATAGGTTCTCCTTTTAAATACCACATATGTTCAGAAATAATTTTTACATCTTGAATAGTTCCTATTAAACTCTTGTCTCCTTGAAAAACTACTACTTTATTAGATTCTGTTCTTCCTGTTAGCATAGTTTCATCATTTTTACTATTTCCTTCTACTAATACTTTTTGTGTTGTTCCTAAATATTTTTTGTTATTTTCTTCTGTTTGACTTTCAGCAAGTTCTTTTAATCTGTTGAATCTTTCGTGTTTTACATCTTCTGGTATTTGATTTTCCATTGTATCTGCTGGAGTTCCGTGTTCTTCTTGAATATATAAACATAAATATTTGCTCAAATTTTACTTCTTTTACAACATCTAATGTATCTTGAAAATTTTTTTCCGTTTCGCCTGGGAATCCAACAATTATGTCAGTTGAAAATAATACGTCAGGTATTTGTTCTTTTATTTTTTTTACTAGATTTAAATATTGCTCCTTAGTATATTTTCTATTCATTTTCTTCAAAACTTCTGTACTTCCTGATTGAATTGGAAGATGTAATATTTTACATATTTTATTGCTTTGTTTTATGGCATCTATTACATCATCTGTAAAATCTTTTGGATGTGGAGATATAAATCTTATCCTTTCTATTCCTTCTATTTTATCTATTTCCTTCAGTAAATCAGAGAATTTATTTCCATTTCCATCGTTGTATGAATTTACATTTTGCCCAAGCAAAGTTATTTCCTTGTATCCCTGATTTGCAAGCTCTTGAACTTCTTTTATTATATCTTCTGCTCTTCTGCTCCTCTCTCTTCCTCTTACATAAGGAACTATGCAGTAAGTACAAAAATTGTTGCATCCATACATTATAGTAACTGATGCTCTATACTTGTCCTCTCTTTTTATTGGCATTTTCTCATAAATGTCTCCATCTATATATTCAATATCTGTAATCTTTTTTCTATTTAATATAGCATTATATAGATCTTCTGGAAATTTATTTATTGTGTGAGTTCCAAATATTATATCTGCATATGGGTAGCTTTTATGCAATTTTTCAAGTATATGTTTTTCCTGCATCATACAACCACCAATAGCTATTATAGCTCCTGTTTCGTTTTTATAATTTTTTAGTTCTCCTAATTTTCCAAAAAGTTTTTCTTCAGCATTTTCTCTTACACAACAAGTATTAAATACTATGAGATTAGCTTCCTTTGGTTCATCAACTTTTTTGTATCCCATTTTTTCTATCATACCTGATAATTTTTCTGAATCATTCTCATTTAGCATGCACCCCATTGTCAAAATATGGTAATTTAATTCCTTGTTTTTGTTTAAATTATTTACTTTAGTTATATATTCATTTTCTTGATCAAAATCTAATATTTTCATTTTTGTTTCCTTCCTAGTGTGGTATTTTATCATAAAGCGACATATTTTTCAATACTCCAGAAGCATGATATTGCGAATTACATTATTTTGTGCTAATATATATCGAGGAAGGGATGATTATTATGTTGGATAAAGATATTTTAGAAATGCAGATGCAAAATGCAATAGATTGGATAAGAGATTATGTTATAAAATCAAATGCAAAAGGTGTTGTAGTTCGGAAATAGTGGTGGAAAAGATTCTGCATGTGTAATTGCTATGGCTAGTAAAGCTCTTGGAAAAGATAAAGTATTGGCTGTGTCTATGCCTTGTAATTCAATAAGCTCTGATTTTGATGATGCTAAACTTGTAGCATCCACTTTTGATGTTAGATTTTTAAAAGTTGATTTAACAAATACTTACCAAGAACTTGAAAATGTTCTTGATGATAATTTACAAAGAATAGATATCCCATCTATAACAAAGGAATCTTCCATAAATATAAAACCAAGGTTAAGGATGACGACCCTCTATGGTATTGCACAAACTCTTGGGTATTTAGTAATTGGTACTGGTAATCTTTGTGAGGCAATGGTTCGGCTATACTACAAAATGGGGTGATAGTAGTTATGATTTCAACCCTATTGGTAATTTTACAGTAGATGAAGTTCTTGAGATAGGAAGAATTCTTGGTGTTCCATCTAAAATATTAGATAAAGCTCCTAATGATGGTTTAGGTGGACAAACTGATGAAGAAAAAATGGGAATAAAGTATTCACAGATTGCAGAGATGATTGAGACAGGAGATACTGATGAATTTGCAAAAGAAAGAATTTTAAAAATGTATCAAGCTTCAAGACATAAAAGAGAAAAGATTCCTACATTTACTTTTGAAAGAGATAATTTTTTGTTGAAATATTAGAACAGCAAGTAAAATTAAAAATTGAAAAAAAACGTGTTTCAAATAATTGAGCATAGAAATTCTTATATTTGTTTTATGGAAATAGTTCACGTCCGAAGGATCGTGAAAGGGTGCTATAAAGCAAATTTAGAATTTCTGCGAAATTATGAAGAACTAAGTTTTTTGAAAATTTTTAATTTTACTTGATTAAATATGTATTTGAAAGGATGAAAAAAATGAATCAAGAAAAATTGGAATTATTAGCAGATTTTTATGAGTTTACAATGTCAAATGGATACTTTGAAAAAGATAAAAATGAAATAGCATATTTTGATATATTTTTTAGAAAGGTTCCAGATAAAGGCGGATATGCAATAGTTTGTGGTCTTGAACAAGTTATTGACTATGTAAAAAATTTAAAGTTTGATCAAGATGATCTTGAATATTTAAGATGTCAGAATATTTTTTCAGAAGAATATCTTGATTATCTCTTGAATTTTAAATTTACTGGTGATATTTGGGCTATTCCAGAAGGAACAGTTGTATTTCCAAATGAGCCTTTAATTACTGTAAGAGCCCCTATCGTAGAAGCACAACTTCTCGAAACAGCTTTGCTTACCTTTATAAATCATGAAAGTTTAATTGCAACTAAGACTTCAAGGATTGTAAGAGCAGCTGATCGGAAGACCTGTAATGGAATTTGGCGCAAGGAGAGCACATGGAGTAAGCTCTGCAGTATATGGGGCAAGAGCTGCAATAGTTCGGTGGAGCAGTTCGGAACTTCTTGTACTTTAACTGCTAAAGAGTTTAATGTGCCTGCCTCTGGTACTATGGCCCATAGCTGGATGCAAAGTTTTGATAATGAATATGAGGCATTTAAAACCTATGCTGAACTATATCCAAATAACTGTACTTTTTTGATCGATACATACAACACCCTTGAAAGTGGTCTACCTAATGCAATAAAAGTATTTGACGAAGTTTTAAAGCCAAAAGGTATTAGACCTATTGCCGTTAGACTTGATAGTGGTGATTTAGCCTATCTTTCAAAAAAGGTAAGAAAAATATTGGATGACTCAGGATATCAAGATTGCAAAATTTGTGTTACAAATTCACTTGATGAATACCTTATTACTTCTTTAATAAATCAAAACGCAGCTGTTGATTCGTTTGGAGTTGGAGAAAATTTGATTACTGCAAAAAGTGATCCTGTTTTTGGTGGAGTATATAAATTAGTAGCTATGGAAAAAGATGGAGAAATAATCCCTAAGATTAAAATAAGTGAAAATGTCGAAAAAATTACAAATCCAAGTTTCAAGAAGGTATGTAGATTCTATTCAAAAGAAACAAATTTTGCTTTAGCTGATGTGATTATGTTAAAAGATGAGGATGTCCCACAAGATAATTATTGCATATTTGACCAGCATAATACTTGGAAGAAAAAAACTTTGACAAATTACTATGTAAGAGAATTACAAGAGAAAATTTTTGAAAACGGAAAGCTCATATATACTTCTCCTTCTTTAAAAGAAATAGCTGATTATTCTAAAAAAGAGCTAAGCACAATTTGGGATGAAGTCAAGAGATTAAATAACCCTCAAAGATACTATGTAGATCTTTCTAAAGATTTATATGATTTAAAAACAAAAATGCTAACTAAATAGAGATTTATAGAGAAGTTCCCTATTAGATAAAGCAAAAAAGAATGCTCTAAAAGAGCATTCTTTTTTGTGTAGTTTTAGTTAATTGGATATTGCATAACTTCTTCTGGTAAATAGAAAATGTATTCTTTCCACGTTGTCAAAACTTCTACAAGCTCTTCTCCAGTGTTGTGGTCAATCGTTTTTTTCTGCTTACTATAACTGGTGATTTTTACATATGGACTGTCATTTTCACTTGCAATGTTCAGGGTTGAACTAGTAGCTTGAGCTTTGTCATATTTTCCATTGCCTTCTTTATCAATGTACCAATACGGAATTTCATCTGTTGTTTTTATATTTCCGGATACGCTTCCTGCAAATATAGTAGAGGATCCTTCTATATGTCCAGAAACATTTTGTACTGGTATATTGTTGAAATATAAAAGTTCCCTTTCCTCTGTTGATGTTGTTACGATTTCAGTAGTTGTCTCAATATTTTTATTATAATTATTGATTGAAATAGTCCAAAAAAGTACCGAAATAATAAAAACAACTACAAAGCAAATTTGAGATACAAGTCTTTCGAAGTGGTATAACCCCAATATCAACCAGCCAACCATGTATGTGATGATTCCTCCAAGGACCAGTGCAAAAATATAATCCCATATATTTGGATTACTACCGAGAGTGCTAAGGCATTTAGCAACTGCTATTCCTCCTACAAGAGAAATACATATAAATACAGGTATGTGCATTAAAAATTCTACATCATTGCTTTTCCATTCATAATCATGATCATGATCATATGCTCGTATATCTGAATCATATGAAAGCAGATTGATTCCGATTCTTGTTATAATGGTTATAGCTATACCTACGAACCAATAATACCAAAACTTCATTTTTATTTTCCCCCTAAAAAAATTATTTTTACTATAGATGAATTTATATAAACCTGCAAAACAGGGTATGAAAAATTGACATAATGATTTTATCATAATTTTGTTAACTTTGCAATAGAATTGTGCATTTTGCTTTTACACTTGATTAATTTCTTACTTCTTTAAATTCATACACAGTTTTTCCAAATATAATCTCATTTAATTTCTTTTGAAGTTCAATTATTATAATTGGAGCTATTGAAATAATTGCAACATATAGCCATTGTGTAGCATTTAAACTAACTAGGCCAAAAATTTTAGCAACACTTGGGATAAATACAACTCCAACTTGCATTATGAAGCCTAGTAGAAATGCTCCCCATAGATATTTATTTTTAAATAGTCCTATCTTGAATATTGATTCTTCACTTCTTATATTAAAGCTATGTATCATTTCTATTAAACCTAGTCCTACAAACGTCATTGTTCTTGCAACTTCTATTCCATATAGTCTATTTGCCATGCTGAATATAAATAATGTCAGAGTTCCAATCATTAATCCTTCTACTAAAATTTTCGACCATAATCCATCTGAAAATACTCCTTTTTTGCTATCCTTTGGTTTTTTGTTCATTATATCTTGTTCTTCTGGCTCTAGTCCTAATGCTATTGCAGGAAGTGAATCCGTGACTAGATTTATCCACAAAAGTTGTATTGCAAGAAGCGGTGTATTTATTCCTAAGAGTAATCCTAAAAATATGGTTACTATTTCTCCGATATTAGTAGATATTAAAAAATGTATTGCTTTTCTGATATTTTCATATATACTTCTACCCTGTTTTACAGCTTCCACTATTGTTACAAAGTTATCATCTGTTAAAATCATATCAGAAGCATTTTTTGCAACATCAGTTCCGGTTTAATCCCATAGATATTCCAATATCTGCATTTTTCAAGGCAGGTGCATCATTTACTCCGGTCCCCTGTCATTGCAACAACTTTTCCTGTGCTTTGAAATGCTTTTACTATTCTTACTTTATGCTCTGGAGATACCCTCGCAAACACACTGTAATTCATAATATCTCTTTCAAGTATATTTTGTGGAATTTTATCAAGCTCTTTCCCTGTTATTGAAAGCGAATTATATCCGAAGGATTCCAAGTTCTTTTGCAATAGCTGTTGCAGTTGTAATATGATCTCCTGTTATCATTACCGTTTTTATTCCAGCCTTTTTGCATGTTCTAATCGCTTCCTTGACACCTTCTCTTGGTGGATCTATCATACCAACTAAGCCTACAAAAATCAGGTTCTTTTCTATGCTTTCCGTATCTGGCTCTTTTGAGTTTGAAATAAAATCAACATCTAAATATGCTACTCCAAGAACTCTTAATGCTTTATACGCCATATTATCGTTTTTGCTTGATATTATTTCTTTATCTTGATTTGTTATATTTTTTATATTTCCATCTTGATATATTTTAGTGCATTTATTTATTAACACGTCTACTGCGCCTTTTGTTATTATTCTATATTTATCTCCTATCCTATGTATAGTTGTCATTAGCTTTCTGTCAGAATCAAATGGAAGTTCATTAATTTTTGGCATTTTTTCATATAATTTATCTTTATTAATTCCATATTCCAAAGCTTTATTAACTATTGCAACTTCTGTTGGGTCTCCCATTACTTCTTTTGTTTTTGATATAGTACAATCAGTACACATACATCCAAGCTCTAAAACGAATTCCGTATCTCCATAAGTCTCTAATATTTTCATTTTGTTTTGAGTCAATGTGCCAGTTTTGTCTGAACATATTATTGAACTACTTCCAAGTGTTTCTACTGCTGCAAGTTTTCTTATAATGCTATTCCTTTTTGCCATTTTTGTAACTCCTATTGATAGCATTATTGTAACTATTGCAGGTAATCCCTCTGGTATTGCTGCAACTGCAAGTCCAACAGAAGTTAAAAACATTTCTTTGATTGGTATTTTTTTAAATATTCCTATTATAAATATTGCAAAACATATAATCAAACATACTATTCCTAAAATTTTTCCTACTTCTTCTAATTTCTTCTGTATAGGTGTTTGTGGGGTTTCATCTGATATGATTATTTTAGCGATACTGCCTACTTTTGTTTCCATTCCTGTTTTTGTAACAATTGCTTTCCCTGTTCCGTTTACTACTATTGTAGTTGCAAAAGCTTGATTTACCATATCACCTATGCTGGTATCTTCTTTCGTTTCAGCATCAGCATTTTTAAGTACTGGCACTGTTTCTCCTGTTAAAGCTGATTCATCTATTTTTAAATTGAAGCTCTCTATTAGTCTACAATCTGCTGGCACATAGTTTCCTGCTTCCAATATTACAATATCGCCTATTACTACATCTTCTCCCTGAATTATCATTTCTTTTCCATCTCTTATAACTTTCGTTACTGGTGCAGACATCTTTTTTAGAGCTTCAAGTGATTTTTCGGCCTTATTTTCCTGAACTAGTCCCATTATTGCATTAAATACAACAATTGCAATTATTATTATAGATTCTATATAATCTCCTGTTCCTTCTATTTTTGCCATTACCGCTGATATGATTGATGCAACTATTAATATTATTATCATGAAGTCATTAAATTGTTTCAAGAATTTAATGATAATTCCTTCTTTCTTCTTATCAGCTAATTTGTTTTTTCCATATTGTTTTAATCTTTCATTTGCTTGTTCTTCTGTTAAACCTAAAATAAAATTACTCTTGAGTTTTCTTCTAATCTCTTCTTTTGATAAAATATGTTCCATCTTGAAATCATTCCTTTCTATATTGTAAAACAAATTTGAAACCATTTAATATATAATATGCTTGTCTATAAAATTTATGTTTATTTTTAATAGGATTTTATTGTCATAAAATTTATTGACATTGTAAATAAATTTTGATATAATTCATATACTATAATTATATTAGGAAAGGAAGTGCATTTTCATGTCTCAAACAAATATTAATATAAGAATGGATGCAGATTTAAAAAAACAATTTGACAAATTTTGCTCTGATGTAGGAATGTCTATGACAACTGCTATATGTGTATTTGCTAAAAAAACAGTAAAAGAGCAAAAAATACCTTTTGAAATCACAGCGGATCCTTTTTATAGTACAGCTAATATAGAAAGACTTAAAAAAGCAGTAAATGATTTAAATAATGGAAAAGGAAAAGAACATGAAATTATGGAGGTAGAAGATGAATAAAATATGGCAAGATAATGCTTGGGAGGATTATTTATATTGGCAAAAACAAGATAAAAAAACTCTCAAGCGTATTAATGATTTATTAAAAGATATTGACAGAAATGGTTATATTGGTCTAGGAAAACCTGAACCTCTTACTGGTAGCCTGTCAGGTTTTTGGAGTAGAAGAATAGATAGTAAAAACAGAATCGTTTATAGAATTTTAAATAATCAAATTGAAATCGCGCAATGTGGTTCTCACTATCGTGATTAACAAAATAAATTTTTAAATCAAATTTTTTATTTTCTCTAATCAAGATTTATCCCATTTTACATATATCTTTCATATTATGTTAATATACAGTATTAATTTAAAATGGAGGAATGTATGTTTCGGCTCAATTATACTTGCTTTATCTATTAGTATAGATTCATTAGGAATTGGAATTACATATGGATTAAGAAATACAAAGTTTACGTTTTCTTCTAAATGTATATTATTCCTTATTTCTTTATTTATAGGTATCACTTCAATTTTTATTGGAAAATTTTTAGGCTCTCTTATTTCAGATTTTATAAGTCATCTTATAAGCAGTGTAATATTAATAATTATAGGAATCGTTATTTTGATAGATCCTATACCTTTTGATTTTGATAAATCTTATATGATTGATGCTAAAGAATCTTTCATACTAGGAATTACTTTATCTTTAGATACATTATCGGTAGGAATATGCACTAGTATTGGAGGTTACTTGGATTTATATTTTCCTGCACTTGTGGCAGTTTTTCAAATTATGCTTTTATTTTTAGGAATTACCATTGGAAATAAGATTATGAAAAGTTTTAAAGTTCCTGATAAAATATGGAATCTTATTTCTGGGTGCATTTTGATTCTTTTTGGTGTTTTAAAGTTATTTTAGTTATCATTTTATAGCCAGTTTCATGAATATATCATGAATTATAAGAATCATAGCAACTTGTTTTAAAACTCTTCATAATTTTATTACTTTTTCATATAATATTACAAATGAAAAAGAGAACTATTAGAGCAAATTTTATTTTTATATCTTTAAAAGAAAATCTATTGACTATCCTATTTGTCTTATTTGCAATAGGACTTATTGTATTTTCAAGAGAAAATTTAACTGCATCCAAAGAAGGTTTATCTCTTTGGATTACTTCAGTTGTGCCTTCGCTTTTACCTTTTTTCATTGCTTGTGAACTACTCTCTTCTACAAATATTATAGATTACCTTGGTATTAAATTAAAAAAAATAATGAAACCTATTTTTAATGTTCCTGGAGAAGGTGCTTTTCCTTTTATAATGGGAATAATTAGTGGCTATCCTGTTCGGAGCAAAAATTGTTACTAATTTTAGAAATAATGGAATTTGTACAAAATCTGAAGCTGAAAGATTACTTACTTTTACAAATAACTCTGGCCCTTTATTTATAATTGGTACTGTGCGGAATTTCTCTTTTTGGGAATACTTCAATTGGACTTTTATTATTTTTTACACATATTTTAGCTTGCTTGACTGTTGGATTTCTATTTAGATTTTGGAGATATAATGATAAAAAAAGCATTCAAAATTCATCCACTTCTAAAGTAAATAAAAAGACACCTCCTTCAATAAATAACTTAGGAAGTATCTTGCAAAATAGTATAATGTCATCTGTTAGTACTGTCGTTATGATAGGTGGCTTCGTAATGCTTTTCAGTGTCATTATTTCCATATTAAATAACTCAAATATTCTTGACATACTAGGTACATTTGTGTCTCCTATATTTTCTATGCTTCATATACCTACTGAGTTTATAAATGGTACTTTATCAGGATTAGTAGAGCTTACTAATGGTGTATCAATTATATCTAATATCCCTATTAAAAGTATATCAATAAATATAACTATTTGTGCCTTTCTTCTTGGGTTCGGTGGTATATCTGTTTTATTACAAGTTTTAGCAATTACATCAACTTCAGATATTTCAATAAAACCATACATTATAGCTAAGGTAATGCAAGGTGCTTTTGCTGCATTCTATACTTATATGCTACTTCAAAATTTTACATTTTTGAACTTGGATTTGTAGTATTATGTGTATTTCTTGGCTTGTATTCATCAAGTATGTTTTGAGCGTTTTATTTCATCATCTATAATATCTACGATAGCCATATCTATTATTGCATCCGCAATCTGAAAAATTATTGTCATTTCCATTGTTGTTTCCATTTCCATTATCGTCATCATCATCGTCGTCATTTATTAGATTTAAAATTATTCTTGTAAGAATAGCCGAAACAAGTGCCAGAATGGTATATAAAATAACATATACTAAAAATGTTGCATCAAACGCTGCAAAAGCAACTATTAAATAAATCGCAAATATAAGTGATGCTACTGCAATAGGACTTTTTAAAATAGTCTCTAAAACACTTGCAATAATTATTGTAGCTATTGGTAGGGCAAAAAGTAATAATAATAAATTACTCATAATATGTATCTCCTTAAAATTTAATATTTCTACAATATATTATGAGTAATTTATTTTTTTGTTACTATTTAAATTTAACTTCCACTAAATAAAGTCCAAATGGTGGAAGAGTTTTTCCTGCTCTTGTTCTATCTTGACTTTCTATTATATCAGGTATCTCCTTTGGACTAATTTTTCCGAAGTCCTACATCCACTAAGGTTCCTGATATAATTCTTACCATATTATATAAAAATCCATTTCCTGTAAGTTCTATTATAATCCTGTCTCCATCTTGTTTTACTTCTGCTTTATAAATGGTTCTTATACTGCTTTTACTGCTTGTCCCACTAGCTTTGAATCCTTTAAAATCGTGAGTTCCTTCAAAATATTTTATAGCTTCTTTCATTTTTTCTATATCTAATTTTTGCGGTATGTGATATTCTAAATATCTATATATTGCACTGCCAGTAGTTGAATTATTTATTATATATCTATATGTTTTTTCTTTGCAATTA
>CANQMI010000027.1 GCA_947624905.1 uncultured Clostridia bacterium | reverse complement strand
GATGTAGAAGCAGCTATGAAAGGAATGCTTGATCCTACATTTGAAGAAAAAGTAATAGGAAATGCAGAAATAAGACAGACATTTAAAGTAAGTAGTTTAGGAACAATTGCAGGATGCTATGTACTTGATGGTAAAATCACAAGAAATGCAGGAGTAAGAGTAATAAGAGATAATGTAGTAATACATGAGGGCAAACTTGTCTCACTCAAGAGATTTAAAGATGATGTAAAAGAAGTTGCATCTGGTTATGAATGTGGACTTCAAATAGAAAACTTTAATGATATACAAGAAGGAGATACTCTTGAAGTATTTGTTATGGAAGAAATAAAAAAATAAGGAGTAATAAATATGGCAAATCATGAAACAATGAAAGAATTTTATAAAAGAATACAATCAGAATCACCAACACCAGAAGAACAATCAAGGAAAACAAGGGAATACTTGATTAAACATAAGTATAGACCAAATAATAAAGGAAAGGAAAATTCAGATGGCAGGGAAAAATAATAACCGCTTAGGTCGAATTGATGAAGAATTAAAAAAAGAAATTAGTTATATAATAAACTATGACCTAAAAAATCCTAATGTAACAGGATTAATAAGCGTAACTAAGGCTAAAATTACGCCAGATTTAAAATATGCAAAAGTATATGTAAGTATTTTGAATTCAAAAAATATCAAGACTACATTTGCAAATTTAAAGAAATCAGCAGGTTTTATTAGAAGTGAAGTAGCAAAAAGAATTAATCTACGAATAACTCCAGAATTGGTATTTGTATTAGATGATTCTATGGAATATGGAGAAAAAATTGATAAAATACTTCAAGAAATAATTCCTACAAAAAATAGTCAAGATGAAAAATAATTATTTAACATAAGAAAATTTTATTATAAAAAATAAAAGGAGTGCATTTAATGACTTTAGATAATATAAAAGAAGAAATAGAAAAAGCAAAAAACATAGTAATATTAACACATGAATCACCAGATGGAGATGCTGTAGGAAGTTCACTTGCTATGTACCAGGCCTTGAAACAATTAGGCAAAGATGTGGACTTAGTTATACCAGAACATCCAAAAACTTTTGATATCTTGCCTTGTGCAGATGAAATCAAAAAGACAGGAAGAGATATAAATTATGATTTAGCTATTGCATTAGATTGCGCAGATACAAAAAGATTAGATGGTTTTGAAAATTGGTATCATGAATCAAAAGTCAAGATATCAATAGATCACCATGGATCTAATACAATGTTTGCTGATTATAACTATGTGGATCCAGCAGCACCAGCTTGTTCACAAATCTTGATAATAGTATTAACAAGTATGGGAGTAGAGATAAATAAAAATATAGGAGAATGTCTATTAGCAGGAATAATAACAGATACTGGTGGATTCAAGTATGAAGGAGTTACAACTGAGACATTTGAATTTGTTGCAAGTCTACTTAGAATTGGAGTTAATGTTTCTGAAATATACAAAAAAGTTCTACAGGTGAAAACAAGAGCAAATTTTGAACTTACAAAAATTGTAATGGATAGAATGGAATTTTTTCAAGATGGAAAGATATCCTTTACATATATAACTTTAAAGGACATTCAAGAAACAAATGCAGAGGCAGGAGATCATGAAGGATTAGTAGAGATTGGTAGAGACTTAGAAGGAGTTGAAGTTTCAATTCTACTTAGAGAAACAGAAAAAGGATATAAAGCCTCACTACGTTCAAATGAATATGTAAATGCTTCAGAAGTATGCTCAATATTTAGTGGAGGAGGACACATTAGAGCAGCAGGATGTACAATACCTTATCCATTGGAACAAGCAAAAGAAAAAATAATAGACAGAGTAAAAACATTTTTAAAATAAGAAGTAAATAATATGGATGGAATTTTAATTATAAATAAAGAAGAAGGATATACATCACATGATATTGTAAAACAAGTTAAAAAAATATTAAATGAAAAAATAGGACATACAGGAACATTGGATCCTTTGGCTACAGGTGTACTTCCTTTGCTTGTTCGGAAAGGGGACAAAGCTTTCAAAATATCTTATAAATCATGACAAAGTATATCAAGCGACGATAAGATTAGGAATAGAAACTGATACATTAGATATAGAAGGAAAAATAACTAAAAGGGCAGTTGTAGATAAATCTACTCTAACAATTGAAAAATTAGAAAATGCTTTTAAAAGCTATATTGGTATACAAGAACAATATCCACCAATTTATTCTGCAATAAAAGTAAATGGAAAAAAACTATACGAATATGCAAGAAAAGGGCAAGAAATAGAAATAAAACCAAGACAAATCGAGATATATGACATAAATCTTGAAAAAATAGATGCAGATCAAAATGAAATTAGTATAGTAATCAATTGTTCAAAGGGCACATACATAAGATCACTTTCAAGAGATATAGCTAAATCTCTTGATACAGTTGGATGTATATGTAAATTAAACAGAGTAAAAGTTCGGAGATTTTGATATAAATCAATCTGTTACCCTTGAAGAAATTGAGAAGAACAAAGATAATGCAAACTTTTTTAAAAAACATCTAATATCAGTAGAAGATGTATTTAAAAATCAGGAAAACATAGTACTTGATGATCAAAAGATGAATTTATTTTTAAACGGAGTAAGAATAAAAAATAATTTAAAAAATCGGAATATATAAAATATATAATCAGAATAATCTTTTTATTGGAACGGGAGAAGTAAAAGATAAATTTTTGAAAAGAGATGTTGTGATATAAATTAAAAGAGCAAAGGAATTCAAAAACTTTGCTCTTTTAATTTATTATGGAATAATCGAAATTACATTTCTTGTTCGCCAGGTATGAAGTAATCAATTATACCATATATGATAGCACCTATTATTGCAGCTATCCAGGAAATTGAATATCCTGCGACAAAGTATTGTGTTACATATAGAGTTATAGCAGCTAAAACGAAACCAACGAATCCTTTACCAAAAGGAGTAGCTTGTAACCCTGTAAATTTAACTATTAGATAGTCTATTACTGTTAAAACTATTGCAGCAAGTCCTAAAGACCAAATATTATTTATAGAAAATCCGGGTGTAAAAAATGCTGTTATACCTAAAACTATTGCAGCTACAACAAGTCTTCCTATGATTTGCCAAACAGTGCTTGCAGTATTTGAATTGCTTCTAGAACTTGTTTGATTATTGTCCATTTTACAAAACCCCCTTAAAATTAATCTGCAATTAACAAAAGAAAAAAACTTTCTTCAGATATATTATGAACTAAAAAAATTTTTTTATTCAAAGTAGAATATTTTTAAATCAAATTGAAAAGAATATATTTATATGTAAAATCTTGAAAAAAATTTTAGATGGAGGATTTTATGCTGATTACTTTTTTAAGGTCAATTGTACTTTATATATTAATATTAATTGTTATGAGATTAATGGGGAAAAGAGAAATTGGTCAGCTTCAACCTTTTGAATTGGTAGTGGCTATATTAATTGCAGATCTTGCATCAATACCAATGTCAGAAATTGGAATTCCGATAGAAAATGGAATTATTCCAATACTTGGACTTTTAGTTATGCACTTAGCAATTTCTGTTTTAAATATGAAAAGTATACGAGCAAGAGAAATAATTTGTGGGAAACCTAGAATTTTAATATATAGAGGAAAAATAAATGAAGATGCTTTGAGAAAAGAAAGATTTACGCTTAGTGAGTTGGAAGAGAGATTAAGAGGCAACAATATAACTTCTTTGGGTGATGTAGAATATGCAATACTTGAAACAAGTCGGAGGCCTTACTGTGATTCCGAAGCCTAGTAAAAGAAATACAATACCAGAAGATTTTGGAATTGAACCAGAATATGAAGGGATTCCATATGATCTAGTAATTGATGGCACTGTGATGGAAGACAATTTAAATAGGATTGGAAAAGATTATAATTGGCTAAAAAAAGAAGTATCAAAATTTGGCATAAAGCCTGAGCAAGCTTTGATTGTAACTTTTGATGGTAAAGAGCAAATCTTTTGCCAAAAGAAAGGAAAATTTGATAAATGAAGAGAGAAATAATTATAGCATGTGTCATAATTACTTTAATAGTTATTTTAAACATTGTTACAGCAAATTATACTAATAAAGTAATGGAAGAAATAACGTCAGATTTAGACGAAATTCGTATACAATTAGTTTCAAAAAAACAGGAAAATTTAAAATCAAAGGTGGATCAGGTTATAAAAAAATGGTCAGAGAGGAAAAATTTACTTGCATTCTATATTGAACACACTGAGCTTGAAAAAGTAGAATTGTATCTCTATGAAATGAATAGCAATGTTGAAACAGATGAATTTAATATTGCTATTCAGGCATTAGATAGTTGTAAATTTATAGTATCACACATTAAAGATAAATATAAAGTTGCACTCAAGAATATATTTTAAGTGCATTATAAATTTAATTTTTATTTAAAAAGGTCTAAAACTTATTTTTAGACCTTTTCCTTGATTTTTGCGCTAATTTGATATATAATATTACATATTTATAATGTGGAGGTTAATTTTATTTATGAACGAAAATGAAAATAATGAACTTGAACAAGATGTAAATCATTTGATACAGATTAGAAAAGAAAAATTACAAGAACTTACGAATAATGGAAAAAATCCATTTGAAATAACGAAATATAATCGAACACATACAAGTAAAGAAGTCAAGGATAACTATGACGATCTTGAAGGAAAGGATGTATCTGTTGCAGGAAGAATAATGTCAAAAAGAATTATGGGTAAAGCATCTTTTTGTACTATACAAGATAGTCAAGGAAAAATACAAAGTTATGTTAGCACAAATGACTTAGGGGAAGAAAACTACAAAGAATTTAAAACCTATGATGTAGGAGATATTATTGGAATAACTGGTTTTGTATTTAAAACAAGAACAGAAGAAATTTCTGTACACGCAAAGGAAATAATTCTTCTTTCAAAATCCTTGAGACCACTTCCAGAAAAATTTCATGGACTCAAGGATACAGATTTAAGATATAGACAAAGATATGTTGATTTAATCGTAAACCCAGAAGTGAAAGATACTTTCATAAAAAGAAGTCAGATAATAAATGAAATAAGAAAAGTATTAGATGAACAAGGATATTTAGAGGTTGAAACACCTATATTAAATACAATATCTGGAGGAGCAACTGCTAGACCATTCATAACACATCATAATACTTTAAATCTTGATATGTATCTAAGAATTGCAACAGAATTAAATTTGAAAAGACTTATTGTAGGTGGATATGATAAAGTATATGAAATAGGTAGAATATTTAGAAATGAAGGAATGGATATAAGACATAATCCAGAATTTACTTCAATAGAATTGTATTCTGCATTTCAAGATTATAATGACATGATGGATATAACAGAAGAAATATTTAAAAGATGTGCTGAAAGAGTTTGCAACACAACAAAAATAACTTATCAGGGAACAGAAATCGACCTTGGTACAAAATGGAAAAGAATTACTATGATAGACAGCATAAAAGAGGCTTGTGGTATAGACTTTAATAAAATAAATACTGATCAAGAGGCAATAAATTTAGCAAAAGAGAAAAACATTGAAATTCCACATGGAAAAGAAACAAGAGGACATATAATAAGTTTATTCTTTGATGAATATGTGGAAAAAACATTAATACAGCCAACTTTTGTATATGATTATCCAATAGAAATATCACCACTTGCAAAGAAGAAAAAATCTGACACAAGACTTGTAGAGAGATTTGAAGCGTTTATTTGTGGCAGAGAGTATGGAAACGCTTTCTCAGAATTAAATGATCCAATAGATCAATATGAGAGATTCAAGGAAGAAATTGCAGCAAGAGAAAATGGTGATGAAGAAGCAGGAATGATGGATGAAGACTATGTAAATGCACTAGAAATAGGACTTCCACCAACTGGAGGACTTGGAATAGGAATAGATAGATTGGTAATGCTTCTTACAGATTCAGTATCTATAAGAGATGTGTTGTTATTCCCAACAATGAAACCACTTTCAGACCGTCAATAGATAACAAAAAATGATTAAATAAAAAAATAGAAGAATATAAGAAAAGCTTTTATGATAATTTAAAAACTAATAAATCTTAACAGGTCTAAAAATCACTTGTTGAAACACTTATAGCAATTATGTAAAAAATAAAAAAGTAAAAAACTAATAGATTTTAATAAATTCAATTAAAAACAAGGGAAAAATACGAATGACAAGATTCAAACTATATATTAGGAAATGATAAAAATGGGAATTATTTATTTTATAACAGTAATAGTATTGTTTATTAATTATATATTGATAAGAAAAACAAAAGAAAAAATCGACATTTTGCGGGCAAATCGCTTTAGGATTTGTTCTACTATTTTGCTATAATACTTTCGTATGCTATGTACTGACTTTTTTCACAATACCAGCTACATTATCAACTTTAAGCATTATAAATATTATTTTTGCAACAATAATGTTGATTTATATACTAAAAACTAAAAACATACAAAGTTACAAACTAGAAAAAATAGATATATTGTATGTTGTACTACTTGGAATTATAGTACTAATTATTGCATATATCAATTTCGGATTTCCTTTTGAAATAAAATACGAAACTGGCGATCCATCAGTACATTATTTACTTTCACAAAAATTTGCAGAAGGAGACGTATTACTTGCAGCAAATCCAGCTGATCAAGTATATCGGAAGTTTTGCAACAAGAAAGATTACATCATATGTAAATTCTGGAATAATTATGAAATGCTTGAATGATGGAATAGTAGATCCTTTTTATAATTACAATATATTGATAGGTTTTGGAATTTTTGTATTATTCTTGACTGGATTTATGTTCTATACTACTATAGCATCATTTGCAAAAAATAGTAATATACGATTATTAGCATTTATTGTTTCAATATTGTATACTATGGGATATCCATTGAATAGTTTACTATTCGGCTTTGAATATTTTAGCATTGGAATATTGATACTTGGTGCAATTATTGCTAGTTGCAATATTTATCAAAAGGGACAAATCGGCTACAAACAAAATTTACTAGTATTTTTCTTACTAAATTTTGGATTATTTAATGCTTATTATATGTTTGTACCTTATACATATAGTGCTTGTTGGATATATTTTTGTTATCAAGAATATAAAAAGCAGAAGAAGTTATTTACCAAAAGAACATTTACAATGTTATTTGTAACACTATTATTACCTTTCTTTTTAGGTTATATATATAATATCGAACCTGGTATATATGGAGTATTAATAAAAAAAGGCTTAGATACATCTGAACTATTAAAAAATGCAGATAATTTAATTAACGAAAAATTCGCAATAAAAGGATATATTTATGTAAATTTATTTTCTAATATGCTTTTATTGTTGCCATTCTCAATCTTGTCAATAGTAAAAAATTGGAAAGAAGAGAAGGCAGTAGGATTAATGACAATATTTAATATAGTATTTATCTTGATACTTTTAGTAGGAAATAAATTAGGAAAAGTATCATACTACTATTTAAGCAAAAACTATTTTTCATTATGGCTATTCCTATTCTATCTAACATACAAGGGAATAATCTTGAAATATGAAAATAATAAATATATTTCAACTATTCCAGCTATATTATATGTAGGAGTAGTAGTTGTTACATTAATATTTGGAAACGGAAACTTGACACACGGAGAAGCAAATCCAAATGAAAATATATTACAAGTAACAGATATATACCTTGCAAATAAAAAGATTTTACTTGAAAAACCAGTTGATTTAACAAAAGATGAATTAGAAATCTTGAAATATGCAAAGGAAAATCTTGAACAAGATAAATTAATAGAAGTAGCAGGAAATCCTGAACAGGGCTATTGGGCTTATGCAATAACAAGAAGAATAAATGATGACGAGCCAAAAATAAGAGGTGAAACAAAGCTAAGTGTCAAGATGGCACATGTAGGAAAAAGAGCTGGAAAAGTAGATTATATGATTTATTTTAATAGAGGTTTCTTTTATAAATATTATCAAGAAGTTTTATTAAAAGATACAGAAGTAGTTTATGAAAATTCAGCAGGAGGCATACTGAAATACACTAATCCAGAATATTAATAGATTCACAAAATGATAGAATAAAAAATATATATCTCATTTGAGGTATATATTTTTTATTCTAATATTACAGTTTCTTTACAATTGTGTGAAAATAATTGACTAAAAATATATAAAAATGTTATACTATAATTGTCGAAAAATAGGATTAAAATCAACAAAAATAGGAAAAATAATACAATTTGCGAGGAAGGATCATACATGAGAAAAAAAAGATTTTTTATGAAAAAAATAATATCTATTCAATTAGTTCTAATTGTAATTTTAGCAATGATTATTAATATAATAGTTATAAATAAAACTTATGCAGCAACAACATATAAACAAGAAACAAAACAGGGAGTAGAAGCTTTTCCTGAAAGCTATAAGACTTATCTAAACGAACTTCACGATTTACATCCAAATTGGACTTTCACAGCATTTAATACAGGAATGACATGGCAAGATTTTATCTCAAAAGAAACAAATTCACATTTAAAAAATACAGTACATAATTCTTCAGATGCTTTGTGGAAAGACAGCTGTGGCAAAGTGGCGAGTAGTTATGCCTGCGCATCACAAGCAATTATTGAGTATTATGCAGATCCAAGAAACTTTTTAACAGAATCAAGAGTATTTCAATTTCTTGAAATGTCATATAACCCATCAGTACATACAAAATCAGGAGTAGAAAGCATTCTAAAAAATTCATTCATGGATACTACTGTTGATATAACTATGGATAATAAAACAGAAACAATGTCATATTCAGATATAATAATGAAAGCAGCACAGGAGAGTAAAATAAGCCCATACAGTATAGCAATTAAAATATTTCAAGAAGTTGGAAGACAAGGAAGTAGTTCAGTAACAGGAAATTATCAAGGATATCAAGGGTATTACAATTTCTTTAACTATGGAGCATATGACTCAGGAAATGCTATTGAAAATGGACTAAAATATGCAAAAGACAAAGGATGGAATAATCAATACATATCAATTGTAGAAGGCGCAAAACTAATGGCAAATTCATACATAAACGTAGGACAAAATACGGCATACTTTTACAAATTTGATGTTATTGATGAAGGAAAAAACGGAGTTTGCTCACATCAATACATGACAAATATTCAAGACCCAGAAAGTCAATCAAAAACATTATATAATACATATGCAAACAATAACATGTTAAATGCTAGCTTGAGTTTTGTAATACCAGTATTTAATGATATGCCTTCAAGATGTAATTTACCAAGTCAGATAGATCAAAATAATTCATCATCATATTATATAACTGGTACAGATGTTAGTTTTAGAAGTCAACCATCAACATCATCATCAAAAATTGGAACATTTTCTAAAAACGAAATTGTAACTGTACTTGATTTAAATGCTAAAGAATCAGATGGATATACTTGGGCAAATGTACAACGTTCAAATGGGACAAAGGGATATGTAGCTAATTGTTATTTAAAACCATGCAATGACAATAACAACACAACTACAACTACAAATAAAAATATAAAAACACAAAATACCAATGTTATTACTGTACCAAACATGAAACTATCTGAAATAGTTAAAGCAATGAATTTAACTTCTTACACAATAACAAACTCAAGCGGACAAAATGTAGACGTAAATTCAAATGCAGGAACTGGATATAATATAAAAGATACAAAAGAAAATAAAACATATAAAATAGTCGTTTTAGGAGATGCAAACGGAGACGCATATGTAAATTCAGGAGATTTACTTGCAGTAAAAAAACACCTTCTTGGAACATCAGTTATTAATGATGAATCTATGAAATCAGCTGCAAATCCAAACAGTGATAGTGTTATTAATTCAGGAGATTTGCTTTTAATAAAGAAGCATTTACTTGGAACACAAATGATATCATTATAAAAAAGAAAGGAGACTCTAATGAAAAAAGTATTTAGATTTACATTCTTAGTATTAATCTTGATAGGACTTATGTCTGTATTTACTAAAGTAGATGCAGCTAGTGCTAGCATAAAATCAAGTAGTAGCTCTGTATATCAAAATGATAGTGTTACAATTACCGTAACTATCAAAGCAGCAACTTGGAATTTAGAGGTTTCAGGTGGTGGAATATCAAAAGCACAAAAATACGTAGATACTACAGATGATGGAGAAAATGCAACAATAACAAAAACATTAAAATTGGATACTTCTGCAAAAGGAACAAAGACCATAACATTAAAAGGAGATGTCTCTGACGGAACTACAGGAAAAACAGATACAGTAAATCAAACAATAAATGTAGAAGTAAAAGAAAAAACAGGAGGAACAACAACAAACAACAGCACTCCTTCAAAATCATCTGATGCTACTTTGAAATCAATTACAGTTGGAGGAAAGACTTATTCAAAACCAAGCACAAGCATAAGTGCACCTAATGTTAGTGCAAATACATCATCAATCAAAATAAGTGCTACAACAAATAATTCAAAAGCAACAGTCAAGGGTACAGGAACAAAAGATTTGAAGACAGGAACAAATAAATTCACTCTAACAGTTACTGCAGAAAATGGTGCAACAAAAAAATATACAATTACCATAGTAAGACTTGCTGAAGAAAGCCAGGAACCAAATTTACCTGATGAAAATAATCAAGAGCAAAAAAAGGAATTAAGACTTACATCAATTCAAATAGAAGGGGTAGAATTAGCACCAGAATTTAGAGAAGATTTATTTGAGTATTCTGCATATATTTTTGATTTGACTGATTTAAAAGTAAATGCAGTGCCAAATGATCCAGAGGCACAAGTAGAAATTACAGGAAATACAGGACTTGTACTTGGAGAAAATGTTATACTTATAAAACTTACAAAAGGTGAGACTTCTGCAGAATACAAAATAAATGTAACAAAAATGCAAATAGAAGAACCAGAAGATGAAACACAAAATACTATTCAAGAAGAATCAAAGACTCCGGGCTTTGTTGAAATATGGCGTCAACATGGAACAGCAATGATTTTATATTCTACCATATTAATAATTACACGGAGTAGCTATTGGATTTGGAATAACAACATATAAATATAGCAACAATAACAATGATAAGCCAAATTCAAGGCATAGCAGAATAGACTTTGACCGAGAAAAATAGGAAAAGACAAAAAATAATAAAAATTACCAAAAAAATTCAAAAAAAACTAAAAAAGGCTTGCAAAATTTTTAAATTTATAGTATAAATATTAATAGGAAATTTATAATAATATTATTAAAGGAGAGTCATATGAAAAAAGTTAAATCAAGTAAATTATTAATCATGGTAGCATTAATTGCTATTATATGCTGTATATCAACAATAAACTTTGCGTCTACTGTTGATTTAAATCAATTACCTACAGGAAATAACATACCTACAATGAATCAATTAAATGCAAATGGTACTACAAACGATACTACAAATAATACTGCTAACAACACTACGAACAATACTACAAATAACACTGTAAATAATACTGTAAACAGAGTAAATACCGTTGGAAATACTAATAGAGCTAATAACAATACAAACACAAGTAGTACTTTACCAAAAACAGGTGTTGATGATACAATAATGTGGGTACTTATTGGAGCAAGTATTATAGCTGCAATATATACTTATAAAAAAGTTAGAGATTACAATGTATAAAAAATAATAAATTATATAAATTATAAAAGAACAATTCTCAAGGATTGTTCTTTTATATTATATTGATTCAGCTTTAACAATTGTTCTATAGTGATTATCAAATGTATAACAAGTAACTAATGTGAGGATTCGTTTATTATTTGTATTTTGATTTACACAATCAAGATTTGTCGAATCTGCTTGATATATATCATACACAACATAGTCTAAAGAAGAACCATTTACATCATATATAGTTATTAAATCTCCATTTGAAAGATCAGATAAGTTACTAAAAAAAGATTTATTTTTATAGTTATGTGCAGCAATACAAAGATTACCTACTTCATTGGGATTAGGCCCATAAAATCTACAAGTGGCAACTTTTAATAAATCTTTGTTTATTTCAGATAATATGGGATAAACAATATTAATTTTAGGAATTTCTATTTTTCCAATAACTGAAAATTCATGACCTTGATAAAAATAAATATCTTGGCTTGCTAAATCCGCTGTATAATTAGATTTACCAGAATAAAGAGTGGTTATACTAAAATTATCTATAAGTTCAGTTGAAATTTTTTCAGTTCTATATAAATCATATCTGAAATAAATGTAATACAAAACAAGAATAATTGCTATAATAATCAAGGCATAAAATTGAAACTTCAGGAAATGTCTTTTTTTGAAGTATTTATCAACAAGTTCAATATTTGAATGATTAGTACAGATTATTTGATTCATATTAAATACTCCTACAAATTTAAATTTACTATAAATATTCTTTACTTTTATTGATAAAATAATTCGTTTATGATAAAATTATATATTAAAGGAGGAAAACTTATGAAAAATTTAAGTACGTATTTATTTTTAATGTTTATGATAATGTTTTGGGTATTTAGAATTATAGTTGCAGTTTGCTTTAATCTAGGAGTAGATTTTATATCAACACCACTTGATTTAAATTTTGAAGTAATACTACTATTCTTGACATTTGTAGCTATGATATTAGTTGTCAAAAGAAGTGTATTAGGTGGAGTGATATATCTAATAGGAAATGGACTATATTTTGGTGCAAATATATTTAATGCAATGAGTGCTGGCGGTACAATGAATTATCTTGATATGCTAATTTCATTTATAGGAATAATATTGCCTATAGCTGTATTGTTTGATCTATTACTTGATAAAAATAGAAAATCACATCCATCAGATAAAAAAACGGATTGGTTTTACAAAAACAAAGAATACGATAGAGAATTTGATGAAAGAGCAGACAGAAATGAATATAAATTTTAAAATTTTGCACAAGAATAAATTTAAAGTTTATCTTGTGCAAAATTAATATGACTAAAATATATAGTAAATAAAATGTTATAAATGGAGGAAAATACAATGAAAGATCTTTTAAAAAAATCTGGTTGGGTAGATATATTAATATCAATAGTATTTGCCGTAATAGGAATATTTATGATAGCAAGAACGAACTTAGCAATGAAAATTATATCTTATATTTTAGGGGGAATGTTTATAGCAATAGGACTTATTAAAGTCATAGATTATTTTTTATCAAAAGGTAAATATGATTTCTATAATCATGACTTAATTTATGGAATAATTGCTGTTATAATTGGTTTAGTTACTATCTTCTATAGTGGCCTACTTGAATCTATGCTTAGAATTACGATAGCATTTTGGATAATATATAGTGGACTCATGAGATTGTCTTTATCATTAAAATTACGTACAGCACAAATAAATATGTGGAGCTTATCACTTGTATTATCAATCATAATGATAGTTGGTGGTATATATATGTTATTCCAGAGTGGAGCACTAATCTCGATAGTAGGAATAATAATGCTAGCATATGCAATAATGGATTTAATCGAAAACATTATTTTTGTAAAATATGTAGATGAATTACTATAAAATAAAAGAAAAGTAAATAATCATTTGATAAAAATGAAGGTGAATATATGTCAAATAAAATAATAGAAGTTCAAAATATTAAAGTAAATATCACAAATATAGAAGATAATGATTATATATGTATTTCTGATTTTACAAAGATTAAAGAAGGTAAATCTACATCAGATGATATTATAAGAAATTGGTTAAGAAATAGAATTACTTTGGAATTTTTAGGAACTTGGGAATCAATTTATAATCCAAATTTTAATTCCGTCGAATTCGACGGGTTTAGAAAAAATGCTGGACTTCATACTTTCACATT
>CANQMI010000026.1 GCA_947624905.1 uncultured Clostridia bacterium | reverse complement strand
GTCTTTAGACGTTGCTAGTAAAGGAGCCCTATGGGCGAAAAGGAAAAACCCCCAGCTATGCTGGGGGATAATTATTTGACATTATTGGAGAGTTGTCTGAGTTGGTTTAAGGTACCAGTCTCGAAAATTGGTGTAGGAAAATTACCTACCGTGGGTTCGAATCCCACACTCTCCGCCAAAATATAAAATTAATATTTGATATAAAATATAATAAAATATTAATTTAAATATAATGATTTAAATCATAAATATGACCTAAAAACAGGAAAAAATCTTGACTAAAGATAAAAAATATATTATAATAAGAAAGTCATGAGTAGGTGTACCCAAGTGGTTGAAGGGGACGGTTTGCTAAACCGTTAGGGTTGCGTAAGTGGCCGCGAGGGTTCAAATCCCTCCACCTACGCCATAAAATAAGAAGTAATATAAAACAATTTTGTTTTATATTATTTTTTTATTAATTATAATTAAATAAGAAATAATTAAATAAGAAATAATTAAATAAGAAATAATTAAATAAGAAATATTAAATAAGAAATATTAAATAAGAAATATTAAATAAGAAATATTAAATAAGAAATATTAAAAATTTTTTTCAAGAAAACAAGAAAAAATTATTAAAAAATACTAAAAAAATATAAAAAATTAAAAAAAATAATAAAAAGGAACTTGAAATAAAAAGATAAGTAAACTAATAAAAAATGTAAAAAAGGCTACTTTAATAGAAAACAAAAGAAGAAAGTGCATAAAAAAATCAGAGAAAAAACGGCACAAAAACAAGAAAAAGAAGTCAAACAAACGCCTAAAATCCCTATAAAATTTGAAATCAATGTGGATAACTTTTTTGTAAAAAAATGACAAAATATGCAAAAAGAATTTCCCAAAACAAATGAGTGCATATTTAATCAAGAGAAAAGGTTTAAATAATGCAAAATAAAGATATTATGTCAAGACAAAACTCGAAATGAAAATTCAAACAAAAAAAGATGAAAAAAACAAAAAATTTGCTAAAAATTAAAAAAATCAAATAAAAAATTTGAAAAAATAAAATAAATTAATATAAAAAATAATAAAAAACCTGAAAAAAAATAAAAAAATATTATTATTTAAATTTAATATCAAGAATAAATAAAAATTTTATAAAAAAATAATAATAAAATATTTCAAAAAATATTTTATTATTAAAATTTTAATAACAATAAAATGGATAAAAAATTAAAATAAAATTTTTTTAAATGAAAATAAAAATAGAAATAAAAAAATAAAATTAAAAACAAAAAATAGAAAAAAATAATTCAAGAAAAATATAATAAAACTTTATAAAATTATTTTAATAAAAAAATTATTCAAGAAGAAGATCAAGAAAATAATAAAATAAAAAGAAAAATTATTTTTAAATACAATTTAAATCATATTTAAATTGTATTTAAACAAGTAAAAAAATGAATTAAAAAAAATAAGAAATAAATAATCAATAAAAAAATAATACAAATGATTAAAAATTTATAAAAAATTGATAAAAAAACAAAAAAATAATAAAATTTTTATAAAAAAATCGGTTATGTAAAAAAATTGGTAACTTGATGGTTTGCTAAAAAGTACTCGCTTTTTCTGTTGATATGCCATACAAAGATCAGAAGGTCAAGGAAAAAAACTTTGATTTTCAAGCAAAATTTACATGCAAAAATATCCGATAAATGCCTAAAATCCCTATAAAATTTGGAATTAATGTGGATAACTTTTATAAGATTTAACTGGAAAAAATTAGGGAAAAGTGAAAAAAGAATTTAACAAACAAATGAGTGCATATTTTGTCAAGAAGAAATCCCAAATTTTGCAAAAATAAATGTATTATGTAGACATCAAAAAAAAAACAATGAAACAATGAAAAATGATGTTTGAAAAACGAAAAAAATATAAAAAATACTAAAAATATTAAAAAATATTAGAAAAATATAAAAACGATAAAAAAAGAAAAGTAAAAATATAAAAAATTAATTTTATAAAAAGATCATTCTAAATTATAAATTAAAAAATTATTTATATTTAATTTAAAAATAATAATTTCTTGATTTATAATTAGAGAAATAATTAAATAAATAATAAAAAAATAAATTTTTAAAAATAATTCATTTTTTATTTTATAGTTTTTCAAAATAAATAAAGTAAAAATAAAAAAGAATAATAATTTTTAATAATTATTATTCTTTTTCTTTTTATTTTGTAATTAATTCTTTTTCTTTTGAAATATCTTGAGTATTTTTTTCTAAATTATTTTTTATATTTTTTTCTTTTTCTAAATTATCTTTAGCAACTGTAATTAATAATTTTAATCTATTTGTTTGATTTGCTTCACTTGCTCCTGGATCATAATCGACAGGTGAGATATTAGCATTTGGATATTTTGAACGTATAGTTTTAATTACACCTTTACCAACTACGTGATTAGGAAGACAAGCAAAAGGCTGAACACATACTATGTTTGGAATACCATTTTCTATGTACTCAATCATTTCTGCTGTTAAAAACCAACCTTCTCCAGTTTGATTACCAATAGATAAAATGTCTTTTACTTTCTCTTCAAGATGCCAAATATCACAAGGCAATAAATAATTTTTTGAAGAATTGCTTAGTGCTATTTTAATATCTTTTTCAAATATATCTATTAATTTTAATGCAAACTTGAATAATTTCGCTTTTGTTTTATCAGTATTAAGCAAAGTATTAAATGTAATTTTATGAGTTGCCATGAATTTTATAAAGCCCATAAAATCTGGCATTATAACTTCTGCACCTTCTTTTTCTAATACATTAATAACAAAGTTATTTCCAAAAGGATGATATTTAATTAAAATTTCTCCGACTATTCCAACTTTAGGTTTTTTAATAGAAGTATCTAATTCAATTTTTTCAAAATCATCAACAATATCATATATACTTTGTTTAAATTGCTTAGAATTTGATTTTTTAATCAAGATTTTACATTTCGCCATCCATTTTTCATATAAATTTTGACTTTCACCTTGATTTACTTCATAAGCTCTATTTTTTAATAATAATTTTTGTAATAAATCTCCATAAATTACTGACTTTAATAATCTCTCCATTAATGGAATAGTAAGTTTAAATCCAGGATTTTTTTCCATACCTACAATGTTGAAAGAAATCACAGGAACCTGTGGGAATCCAGCATCTCTTAAAGCTTTCCTGATAAAACCGATATAATTTGTGGCTCTACATCCGCCTCCAGTTTGAGACATGATAAGAGCAGTTTTATTTACATCATATTCTCCAGATTGAAGAGCTTCAATCATTTGACCAGTTGTAAGTATAGATGGATAACATGCGTCATTATTGACATATTTAAGTCCTGTTTCTACAGTTTTTTGAG
The DNA here is from genome assembly GCA_947624905.1 of uncultured Clostridia bacterium. Lineage (GTDB taxonomy): Bacteria > Bacillota > Clostridia > TANB77 > CAG-508 > JAAWPK01. The sequence goes on along the minus strand of CANQMI010000026.1, from coordinate 10,699 downwards.
TACATTTGTCAAGTAATTTTACATTATATCCAGACGCCTCAACTGCAGCTTCTAATAATTCAAAGTGAATTGGTGCCATTTGTGGAATTAAAATTGTATAATCTTTTCTCATCTCTTTAGTAAATGGAACTTTATATATTTCATAATTACCTTTTGCCAAGCAAGAATCACAATTCTCTTTTTTCTTTTCTAAACGTTTATTTATACTTGCAAGTAAAGATCTAATACGAATACGTACAGCACCTAGATTATTTACTTCATCTATCTTGATTAATGTATACATTTTGTTATAGCTTGATAGTATTTCTTCAACTTGATCAGTTGTTACTGCATCAACACCGCAACCAAAAGAGTTAAGTTGAACAAGCTCTAAGTTGTCATGATTACCAACAAATTCAGCAGCAGCATATAATCTACTATGAAATACCCATTGATCGACAACTCTTAAAGGCCTTTTAACATTTACATCTTTTGCGATTGAATCTTCAGTGAGAACACATAGTCCTAAACCAGTAATTAATGTATCAATTCCATGATTTATTTCAGGATCGATATGATAAGGACGGCCAGCTAGTACAATGCCTTTTAAATTATTTTCTTCCATATATTTTAAAGCACGACTTGCTTCATCTCTAATATCTTGCTTGCATTTCTGATATTCTTGTTCTGCAGCAATGGCAGCTTCCATAAGTTCTTTTTTATTAAAATTATATTCAGAAAATTCATCTAATTCTAAAATTTTAGCAACTAAGTTTTTAGAATCTAAAGGTAAAAAAGGATTAATAAATTTAACATCTTTTAATTGTTCCACATTATTTTTGACAACTTCTGAATATGAAATAACAATAGGACAATTGTATTTATTATCTGATGCTTGATATTCTTTACGAGAATATGGAAGACAAGGATAAAAAATTGTCTTGATTCCAGCATCAATCAAACTAATAATGTGCCCATGAGAAAGTTTAGCAGGATAGCAAACTGACTCTGATGGCATTGATTCGATACCTTTTTCATAAGTTTTTCTTGTACTTTTTTCAGAAATTATGACTCTGAATCCAAGTTTTGTAAAAAAAGTGAACCAGAAAGGATAATCTTCATATATGTTTAAAACTCTAGGAATACCTATAACTCCTCTTGGTGCGTTTTCGATTGGTAAAGGCTCATAGCCGAATATTCTTTCATTTTTATATTTTATCAAATTAGGTAAATTTGAGTTTGCAGAAGATATTCCTGCACCACGCTCACAACGATTTCCGGAAATATGAACTTTTCCATTGTTGAATTTATTAATAGTTAATTGACAATGATTTTCACATCCATTACATCTTGTATGACTAACTGTAATGTTTAAATTATTTAAATCATCTAATGAAGCTATGCTTGATGTATATTCCATGTCCATATTTGCTTCATATTGTTCTTTACTCAAAAGAGCAACACCATATGCTCCCATAAGTCCTGCTATATCTGGTCTTACAACTTCTTTACCAACAATAAGTTCAAAGCTACGCAATACGGCATCATTATAAAAAGTACCACCTTGTACAACTATATGATCTCCTAAAGTTTCTGGATCTCTAATCTTCATAACTTTTTGAATAGCATTTTTAATTACAGATATTGAAAGTCCAGCAGATATATCTCCTACAGAATAACCTTCTTTTTGAGATTGTTTGATTTTTGAATTCATGAATACAGTACATCTTGAACCTAAGTCTACAGGATGTCTTGAAGTTAAAGCTTCATCAACAAAATCTTCTATAGAAAGATTTAAGCTTTTAGCAAAAGTTTCTATGAAAGAACCACATCCAGAAGAACAAGCTTCATTTAACATTATATTGTCTATTGCTCCGTTTTTAAGCTTTATGTATTTCATGTCTTGACCGCCAATATCAACAATGCTTGTAACATTTGGCATAAATTCAGACGCAGCTCTATAGTGAGCAATTGTTTCTATTTCATTTAAATCAACATTTAATGCTGTCTGTATTAATTTTTCGCCATACCCAGTAACACCTGAATAGCGTATTTTCGCACCTTTTGGTAAAACACTGTACACCTCTTGAAGCATTTTAGTTACGCTACCTAGAGGGTCGCCTTCATTACTTTTATAAATCGAATAAAGTAATCTTCCTTGATTATCTATTATTGCTAATTTTGATGTTGTAGAACCTGCATCAATTCCTATAAAGCAGTCACCAGAAAAATTTTCTAAAGAGCCTTTTTTAACTTGAGCTTTTGAATGTCTTTTCTTGAATTCTTGGTATTCTGCATCAATTGAAAATAATGGAGGAAGTGGTTTAGTAGTAGTATCTTGAGAATTCCTTAAAACCTCTATTTTACTTTTTAATTTTTGAACAGAAATAGGCTTTCTGTTTAAAGAGTCTAAAGCGGCACCTTTTGCAACTAAAAGATGTGCCTCTTGAGGAACTATAGTCTGCTCAGGTGTAAGACCAAGAGTTTCAACAAATCTTTTTCTCAATTCTGGCAAATAATTTAGTGGACCACCTAAAAAGGCAACATTTCCACGAATAGGTCTTCCACAAGCAAGTCCACTAATAGTTTGATTTACTACTGCCTGAAAAATTGAAACTGCAATATCAGATTTTTCAGCACCTTCATTTATAAGAGGTTGAATATCGGTTTTAGCAAAAACTCCACAACGTGAAGCAATTGGATATATAGTCTTGAAATCTTTAGCAAGTTTATCAAGACCAGCAGTATCAGTATGTAAAAGACTAGCCATTTGATCCAAAAATGCACCTGTACCACCTGCACAAGTACCATTCATACGTTGCTCTACAAATTTATCAAAATATATTATCTTAGCATCTTCCCCGCCAAGCTCTATAACAACATCAGTTTGAGGAATATATTTTTCAACAGCACGTTTACAAGAAACAACTTCCTGAATAAAAGGTACGTCTAAGAAATTTGCTGCAGACATTGCACCAGAACCAGTCAATGCGATTGTGAATTCATTATCTTGATATTTATCAGCAAGCTCTTCTAAAACTTTACACACGGTATTTTTTGTATCAGAAAAATGCCTTTCATATGATGTATGTATAGTTTCTAAATCATCATTCATTACAACAATTTTTACAGTAGTTGATCCAACATCAAGCCCTACATGTAATAATCTATAATTATCCATAATAACGATCTCCTTGAATAAGTAAATTATATTATTGTATCTATAATTTTATACGGAAAATTGAATTTTGTCAATGTAAGAAAATGGCTATTAAATTTTATTCATATTTTGGACAAATTATCATATATTTTATTATAAGAGAAATTTTTTAGAAGGGATGATTCAAAATATGAATAAAAAATTATTTTTCAAAATAATGATTATAACAATTATTCTAATAATAATAGGAGTATTAATATATGTAAAATTTATAAGAAAGGAAGAACAAACGACTGAAACAGAAATAACTCCGCTTGAAGAAATTACTGATGAACAAGAAAGACAGACTATGATCTCACTGTATTTCACAAATACAGAAACTTACGCATTGATGCCAGAGGCAAGAGTAGTTGATGCAAAAGTATTGCTAGAAAATCCATATAAGGCACTTGTTGAAATGCTAATTCAGGGACCTAAAAGTGATAAATTGAAAACGAATATTCCAAAAGAAACAAAAGTAAACGGTGCTGAGCTTGTAGGAGATATGGTGAAACTTGATTTATCACAAGAGTTTTTGACAAATCAAGTTGGAGATATTGAGATTGCAAGTAAAAGCATATATGAAATAGTAGATACTTTAACAGAATTAAATGAAGTCAATTCTGTCAAAATATTGATAGATGGTCAAGAAGACAAAAAATTTGATTCTTTTGATTTAGATTTGAAAGAGCCATTTGTAAGAACAAATTAAGATAATCTTATCTCTTGAACCAATTATATAATTTAACATATTTTATGAAATTTTTGTAATTAAAAAGAAAATTCTCAACTTCATTTAATGAATCAAGAGTATTTTCTTTTTTTCTTTTAAAATCAAAACAATGTTTTTTATTTATACCGATCGGAATTTTTTCTTGAATAAAATATATTATTTTGCATAAAACCTCCTAAAAATAAAAAATTTTGAAACTTACTTGAAAAATCACGTATTTATTATATAATATATTATATTAAATATGAAGAAAAGAGTTACTTATGGAATTAGAAGAAAATGAAAGAATAGATGATTTGCAATTAAAAAATTTAAAGATAATTCAAAACAGAGATTGGTTTTGTTTTGGAATAGATAGTGTATTACTATCTGGATTCGCAAGCGATATAAAAAGAAATAGCAGGATATTAGATTTAGGAGCAGGAACGGGAATACTAGAATTGCTGATGTCTGCCAAAGTAGAAGGATCAAAGATAGTAGGTATAGAAATACAGAAAGAAGTTGCGAATTTAGCAAAGAGAAATGTAAAATTAAATAATTTAGAAGATAGAATAGAAATATTAAATGCAGATGTAAGAAAAATATCATTAAACAAGCTATTTGATGCAATTATTACTAATCCACCATATAAGGAAAAAAACACAGGAATAGTTAACGATAATAATATTAAGTTAATTTCAAGACATGAAATTGAAGGAACTTTAGAAGATTTTATATATGCATCAAGTAATGCTTTAAAAGATCAAGGGACAATGTATATGGTAAATAGACCTGAAAGATTAATTGATATTTTTGAATATTGCAGAAAATATAAGCTTGAACCTAAAGAATTACAACTAGTACATTCAAAAGTTAACACTAAACCAGTTTTAATTTTGATAAAAGCAGTAAAAAATGCAAAGAAATATTTGAAAATTAGAGAACCATTATACATATATGATGATGATGGAAACTATACAGATCAAGTATTAAAAATATATAATAAAATATAGGATGGTGAAAAATGTCAGGAAAATTATATTTAGTCGCAACTCCAATTGGAAATCTTGAAGATATAACATCAAGAGCAATAAGAATATTAAAGGAAGTAGATTACATTGTTGCAGAAGATACAAGGCAGACATTAAAATTATTAAATCATTTTGAAATCTCTAAGCCAATGATAAGTTATCACAGACATTCAAAAGAAGAAAAGGTTCAAGAGATAATAGAAAAATTAAAACAAGGAAAGAATATGGCTTTAGTATCTGATGCAGGAACACCAGTAATATCAGATCCAGGAGAAGAAATTGTCAAGAATGCAATAAAGGAAAAAATTCAAATAATCTCGATACCTGGCCCTTGTGCATTAATTGCTGCCCTTATTGCATCAGGAATAGATGCAAAAGAATTTACATTTCTTGGATTCTTACCATTAAACAAAAAAACAAGAAAAGAAAAATTAAAAGAAATAGAAAATGCAAAAAAAACTACAATACTATATGAGGCTCCACATAAGTTACTGTCAACATTGGCTGACCTAAAAGAAGTAACATCAAATAGAAGGATTGTTTTAGCAAAGGAAATAACTAAAATACATGAGACATATCTTTCTGGAACGGCAGAGGAATTATTAGCAATGCAGGAAGAACCTAAAGGGGAGTTTGTAATAATAATTGATAAATGCAGTTTTGATGAAGAAAACAAATTTGAAAAGATGTCACTTGAAGAACATTATAAATTTTATCAAGATCAAGGATATGAAAAAAAAGAAATTATCAAACAAATAGCAAAAGATAGAAAAGTAAAGAAGGATGAAATCTATAAACAATTTCTATAAAACAAAAAGAATTTCAAGAAAATAATAGTAAATTTTTTTGAAATTCTTTTTTATTTTAAAATGACAATAAGAAATAATTGGCCTTTAATGTATAGTATAAATCAAATTTATTAAAATCAATTTTTATAAATTCACAATATCATCTTTACATTTAGAACAAATTAATTTATCCTTATAAAGGTGTAAATCTTTGCTATTTCCACAGAAAATACAATTTTCGTGGTATTTTTTTAAAACAATTGAAGCCCCTTCAATAAAGATTTCAAGAGGATCTTTTTCTTGTATTTCAAGCATAAGCCTAATTTCTCTTGGGATTACAATTCTACCAAGTTCATCCACTTTGCGTATAATTCCAGTAGATTTAATCATAATAATAATTCCTCCTTCAAATAAAAGTTACTATTTGGTTAAATTTAACAGATATATATATTCAATAATTATATTACCACAAAAAACTACAATAATCAACAAAAAATTACATTTAACGATATAAAAAATAGAAATACAGGAGTAAAAAAACTCCTGTAAAGTTAGATATATAACTCCTAATGGAGGCTGTAGAGGATTGTTCTTCGCTTTTAAAATGGGGGCACGAAGAAAAGATAAAAAAATTTGCAGTCCTCTACAAAATTAAAAACTTGTAAAAATATATGTAAAATATTAAAATTGTAATATTTGATTATTCAATAATAAATTGGTAATATTTGTAAACGAAATTTTACAAATACAAATTTTAGAAAGGTTACAAAACCCTTGACAGATTTAAAATTAATTAAATAAAAACTAATACTATAATACCTTAAAAATTGACAAAAGTCAAGAAAAACTTTACGACAAAATTTGACAAAAAACGACAGACGATAACATTCCGAATGATATCTGCAATAAGAGCAGCAATAAGAACAAAACGTATTTTCTTGATTCCGACAGGCACTCACATAAATTGCTATAGTATATAAAGTAGTTTCTGTACAGCCCATAATGGTAGATGCAATAGATCCAATAATTGAATCTACTCCATAATTTTTCATGATATCTAATGCTACAGCTGTGGATGCACTTCCAGATATAGGTCGAACAAGCATAAGTGGTAATACTGCAGATGGAATTTTAAATAAATTTAGAATGGGGGAAAGAAAAGTAGAAATTAAATCTAAAATTCCAGAATTTCTTAAAGCACTAACTGCTAGGAAGAGTCCAATCAAAGTAGGGAAGATTTTTATAACGGTACTTATTCCTTCTTGACAACCAGCTAAAAAACTATCAAATACTTTTATTCTCATAATAAATCCATAGGTAACTACATAAAATATAACAAATGGAATTGCTATTTTTGAAATATAATTTATTAAAGCCATTCTTATCTCCTTATTTTCCAATTTTAATAAAAAATTTTACAGCAAGTATTCCAGCAATTGCTGCTAAAAATGTAGATATCCAAACAGGAAAAATAATATTTGTTGGATTAATTGAATTTAAAGAAACCCTCATAGCAATTATAGTAGTAGGAATAAATTGTAGTGAAGCTGTATTAAGTAAAATGAGCATTGCCATTGAATTATCAAGAGTATCTTTTGTAGGATTTCTTTCTTGAAGAGATTTCATAGCTTTTAAACCCAATGGAGTAGCTGCATTACCTAAACCAAGAATATTTGCAATCATATTCATAGATATTTCACTATTAATTTTTTCATCATTTTTAACATCAGGAAAAAGAAAATGTATAAGAGGTTTTAAAATCTTTGCTAATTTCTCTGAAAGATGACTATCTTCAGCAATTTTCATGATTCCACACCAGAGAGTTATAGTTCCAAAGAAAGTAATTGTTAATTGAATAGCATCATTACAAGAAGAGAATATTCCATTATTGATGTTTTCTAAATTTCCAGAAAAACATGCGTAAGCATAAGAAATGATAATAAATATTGGCCAAAGTATATTTAACATTATAAAAACTCCTTGATAAAATATATGAGAATAAGTATAAATATATTCTAATAATAAACATAAAATAAAACAAAACTAAATTATCAAAAATTTTTTAATCAAGGAATATGAGCCTAATTATTTTATGGCAGTTAGGTAGAATATGAAATAATGTTATGTTGATTTTTTTAAGATTCTGACATATAATAATTTTCAAGAAAACAATTGAAAAGATTAGATGATATTAATTTTTTTTCAAGAAAGAAGTTGTATTTATGAATAATAAACCTATAGGCATATTTGATTCAGGTATAGGCGGTTTAACAGTATTAAAGAAAGTTATAGAAATACTACCAGAAGAAAAATACATTTATTATGCAGATATAGATAATGTACCTTACGGAATCAAGAGCAAGGAAGAAGTAAAAAAATATGTAAAAAAAGCAATAGAATTTTTTATTTCTAAACAAGTTAAAGCAATTGTAATAGCTTGCAATACTGCCACCAGTGTTGCAATAAATGATATAAGGAAAGAGTATACTATTCCAATAATAGGAATAGAACCAGCATTAAAACCAGCAATAGAAAAAAGAGAAAACAAAAAAGTATTAGTAATGGCAACGCCAATTACAATAAAAGAAAAGAAATTGCAAAATTTGGTAAAAAAGTTAAATGCTACCGAAGTTGTAGATTTGATTGATATGCCTAAACTTGTTGAATTTGCAGAAAATATGGAATTCGATTCTGAAAGAGTAAAAAAATATATACTAGAGCGATCAAATATTTATGATTTAAATAATTATTCTGTATTAGTTTTAGGATGCACACATTTTCCATTATTTAAAAAAGTATTATCTCAAATATTCCCAAGCGAAGTTCAGATAATAGATGGAAGTTCAGGAGTGGCAAACAGACTAAAAGATATATTAGAAAAGACAAACATGTTAGGTAATAATAAACTTGAAATTACATATTATCATTCAGGAATATTAGCAGATCAAGAATCAATAAAAAAATATAACAGAATAATTAATTAAGTTTTGAATAATAATATTATGGAAATAAAAATTTTAAAAAAATTAGCACTCTGCTATTGACATTGCTAAAAATAGTGCTATAATAATATTGTAAAAATAAAAAGTACTTTTTAAAAAAGATTTTTCAGGCTAGCTTGAAAAATCCATAATATGTGCTACCTGAAATGGTGTCAACACATAAAATTTTATTTTGAAGGAGTGATTTATTATGATGATGATACCGAAAAAAAGGAATGAATTCGATTTATTTGATGATTTATTTGACAATTCATTTCTTGAGAGAAGAGATGCTAAAATTATGAGGACCGATATAAGGGAGAAGGGAAATAATTACATTATAGATGTAGATTTACCTGGATATGACAAAGAAAATATAGACATTGAAATGGAGCACGGATATTTAAGAGTAACAGCAAGAATGGATAAAAAGATAGACGAGTCAGATCAAGAAGAAAGATATATTCATCAAGAAAGATACTTTGGTGAATGTTCAAGAAGTTTTTATGTAGGTGAAAACTTGAAAGAAGAAGATATAAAAGCATCATTCAAAAACGGAATTCTATCATTAGTTGTTCCAAAAGAACAACCTAAACAAATAGAAGAAAAGAAGAAAATTCAAATTGACTAGTAAAATGTAATAAAACCTGGATTTAAAAGGCATAAACTTTTTAGATTCAGGTTTTTTTATTGTCTCCTGAAAATTACCCAAAATTAGCATTATAAAACTACTAAGCAGTTATAAAATCTTTCTTGACAAATGGGGTAAACTAATATAAAATTACAATATACATAAATACTAAGGAGAAAATTTATATGAAAAACCAAAAATTATTAAAATTATTCAAGATGTGTATACGTAAAGAACAATCTGATATAATTGATAAAAAGTTTGGTAAAGGCGAAACAATAAAAATTAGCTCTGAACGAGGTTCAATAACTATATTTGTAGTAATAGCATTTATATTTTGTGTAACCCTTTTATTGGGCTTATATTGGAAAAGTGCAAATGATCAAATAGTGCTATTAGAAGAGGAACAAAGAATCAAAGAAGCATATGGAAGAGATGTAAACAACGTAGAGAATATATATTCAAAACTATCAAAACCACAAGATGGATTGGAAGAAATATTTCAAGATAGCACAAAAGTACCATATGTAACGAATTATCCAATAGATGTAGATGGAGATGGAGATCCTACAGACGACTGGCAGGTATTTTATATAAAAGATTACGAAGGAGAAGATAATGCAAAAGAAGGTAATCAACCTGAAAAAGGTAGAAGAGTATTTTTAATAGCTTCAGATTATGTAAAAATACTGGAAGATACTGAATCAGCAATACAAAAAAGCATGAAAAAATCAGGGATGGAACGAAGTCTTGACGAAGATAAAAAAGATTATGTGTTAAAGTGGACAAATCCTTATTGGACAACATGTGATTTGCATTTGCCTGATAAAGAAGAAAAAGCAAACATATTTCCAAAATTATTTGAAGAGAGTTTTAGGATATGGGAACATCAAGGGTCTCAAGGGACGGAAGGTTCAAAATGTGCGGCAACTATGTTGTGTACTGATAATTGGTCAGATTTTAAATATAATATGTATGCGGACTATGCAATAGGTGGACCAACTTATCAAATGTGGATCAATAGCTGGAACATGAGACACCCAGATAATCAAGCATATTGTCAGACTGATGAATTGGGGGATCTTATAGGTATGCAAGGACAGGGGACGGAAACTTACATTCTTAATGGGAAAGCACAAACAGATCCATTATATCTCCCACATGGATACGAAAAAGAAGGAGACTTTGACAAAGATAACCAGATTGAATGTTGTCATGGATATTGGGGAGCGTCTCCTTGTGGATTATATGGGGGAAACAATTTAATGATGGTAGGCAGTGATCTTGCTCTGTCCGATCACTCGGGTGTCTTTCGGAAGCTGTCAGGCATGATTATTCCGAGCCGACCGAGGAAATCGACGCTCTCACGGCTTCAATG
>CANQMI010000025.1 GCA_947624905.1 uncultured Clostridia bacterium | reverse complement strand
ATAACGGCAACAGCATCAGACATGATAGATGCAAGTAAACCAACAGAGAAGAGTGGACTACAAGAGATACAATATAGTAAAAATGGAGGAACAAGTTGGGAAGGAAAAGAATCAGCAGTAACAACAGATGAAACCTCAATAAGCAAGGCACATACATTTGAAGGATTACCAGAAGGAGACTATATAATAAAAGTAAAAGCAATAGACAAAGCAACAAATGAGAAAGAATCAACACAAGCAGATACAACAATAAGAATAGACACAACAGAACCAACACAACCAGGAATATCAATATCAGGAACAACGAGCGACAATACAAACTACACATCAAACATAACAGTAACACTAACACCAGGAGTAGAACAAGGAAACTTCCAAACAGGAATCAAGGGTACAACATATACAATAGAAGGACCTGGAGGAACATCAGGCTCAATAACAAGTGAAACACAAATAACACTAAGCCAAGTAGGTTCATATACAATAAAAATAACAACAGAAGATAATTCAGGAAATACATCAACAAACACAAAAACAGTAAATAGAAGCCAATTAGTAACAAACATAACATTAAACCCAACAACAATGACATTGTATACAACGGTAAATAGAACAGGAACAATAACGGCAACAGTAAGCCCAGCAGCAGCAGGAAACAAAACATTAAACTGGACAAGTAGTGTAGGAACAGTTGCATCAGTATCAAATGGAACAGTAACAGCACTAGCTGAAGGACAAACAATAATCACAGCAACAGCAGCAGACGGAGGAGGAGCAAGTGCACAATGTACAGTAACAGTAAAAATTGCAAATTATAGTGTAGTAAATGGAGGAACAACTACATATTATGATACACTTGCTGCAGCAGTAGCAGCCGTACCTGCTGGAGGAACTATAACAGCATTGCAAGACACTTCTGAAACAACAGCAGTTACAATATCTAAGAATTTAACATTAAATACAAATGGAAAAACAATAGATGTAACAGGTTTAGATGGAGGAGTAAGTATAACAGCAGGAACAACTACAATATCAGGAAGTGGAAAGATAAGATCTGACGAAAGAGTTCTTGACTTGAACGGAGGAAGTCTAACTATGAAGGATACGGCAGCAGTAGAATCTGATTACATAGGAATTTTATATCATAAGCCTTGCACTATGACTAACTTACGTGTTAATGCTGAATATTGCTGTATTTCAACCTGGGATGTAGGTACCGACGTGCCTGCGAATGGAACATATACAATTAATGGTGGTATTTTTACTCAGAAAAAAACGTCCGGTAACTCTCACCGGAATTGGAGTTGATTTTTCCGCTCCTGGAGGTGCTCGTGCAGGTACTCAACTATCTGGTATAAATTTAATGATGTCTAATGTAACTATTAACAGTTCGGGATGTAGTTATGCCACGAACTCTGGTGGCCTCGTTTCATGTTATGCTGGTTCGATTACGTTAGATAACTGTAATATCACTAGTGGAAACGGTGCTATAGAGTTGGAGTGTACAAAATCTTTAGTGGTAAATAGCGGAACCTACTACGGCCAGGCTTTGGGAAAAATGTCTGATGGTTCTGGTATAGCTGTTGCCAGTGATAGTACTTATAAAGCAACTGTAACTATAGGATCTAATTCTGCTGCGTTGAGTACTACAAACCCTACTATCAAGGGCGATATATATGGATTAGACAATTATTATTATAATACTACTACCACAGTATATTTCTATAATGGAATATTACAAGGAAAAACTGCGGCTTATAGTAGTGCACCTACAGGACGTCGCTCAGGTGCAACACTAAGGAGCGGATCAAGTGGTGGATTCCTAACAGCATATTTTCAATAATTGAAATAAAAGACTAAAAAGCTATTAATCATGAGATTATAGACGAACAACAAAAAACTTTAAATAAAACTTGATCAAAAGAAGAGATGTTATAAAAAAATAACATCTCTTCTTTCATATCCATCAAGAATAACATAAAACACTTGTAATTTAGGCAAAAATAATATATAATATTTAAATACAAATGGCAAATCAAGAAAGGAATGAAAATCAAGTATGGAAAATAAAAAAGTAGAACCAAGAACATTACCAGGTTTTATGGAATTACTGCCAAAAGATCAAATACAATTTAATGAGATAAAAGAAAAAATACAAAAATCTTATGAAAAATTTGGATTTTTACCACTTGACACACCAGATATAGAATATTCAGAAGTCCTACTTGCAAAAGCAGGAGGAGAAACAGAAAAACAAATATATAGATTTAATAAAGGTGATACAGACTTATCACTAAGATTTGATCTAACAGTACCACTTGCAAAATACGTAGCAGAATACTATGGAAATTTAAGTTTTCCTTTCAAGAGATATCAAATAGGAAAAGTACATAGAGGAGAAAAAGCACAAGCAGGAAGATTTCGTGAATTTTATCAATGTGATGTAGACATTATTGGAGATGGATCTTTAAATATAATGTATGATGCAGAAATACCTAGCATAATATATACAACATTTCAAGAATTAGGATTTCAAGACTTTACAATTTGCATAAACAATAGAAAAATATTAAATGGAATATTTACGGCCTTGAACTTGAAAGAAAAATCAGTCGACATATCAAGAATAATCGACAAGATAGAAAAAATAGGCAAAGAATCAGTCATAGAAGAATTTAGAAAATTAGAATTAAATGATGCTCAAATACAGACAATCATCAACTTCATAGAAATAACTGGGACATCAGATGAAAAGATAGAAAAACTTGAAAACATGAAAATAGATGCAGAAGAATTTAAACAAGGTGTAGAAGAATTAAAAACAGTTGTAAAATTAATCAGAAAATACAAAGTCCCTGAAAGAAACTTTCAAGTAGATTTAAGCATAGTAAGAGGCCTAGACTATTACACAGGAACAGTATATGAAACATTCTTGAATAATTATAGAAAACTAGGAAGTGTATGTTCAGGAGGAAGATATGAAAACTTAGCAGGATTTTACACGGACAAAAAATTACCAGGAGTTCGGAATTTCTATAGGATTATCAAGATTTTTCTACCAACTAAATCAAGAAAACATCATAGAAAAAGAAGAAAAATCAATTGCAAAAGTTTTAGTTGCACCAATGGACGAAAATTTGAATGAATATGCTATAGAAGTAGGATCAAAACTAAGAAACAATGATATCAACACAGAGGTATTTCTTGAAGATAAAAAATTCAAAGCAAAACTAAAATATGCAGATAAATTATCTATACCATATGTAATCGTTATAGGAGAGGAAGAAGCAGAGAAAAACAAAGTAACCCTCAAAAATATGACTTCAGGTGAACAAGAGACAATATCAGTAGAAGAAGCTATAGAAAAACTAAAGTAAAACGCATATAAAACCATTTAAATTAAAACAAATTTTACAGAAAAGGAATGATAAGTAAGTGAAAGAGAAAATTGAAAATTTGGCAAAACAAGCGAAAGAAAGCTTAGAAAAAGTTACAAATATTCAAGCTTTAAATGAGTTAAAAATTAAATATTTAGGCAAAAAAAGTGAACTTTCAAATTTGCTAAAAGAAATGGCAAATCTTTCTCAAGAAGAAAGGCCAGTTATTGGAGCATTGGCAAATAAAGTAAGAAAAGACATAGAAGAAAAAATAGCAAAAAAAGAGGAAGAATTTGAAAAAAGAGAATTAGCTGAAAAGTTAGAAAAAGAAAGAATAGATGTTACACTTCCAAGCACAAAAGTCAAAAGAGGCTCTAAACATCCAGTAAATAGAATAATAGAAGAAATAGAAGATTTATTTGTTTCTATGGGATATACAGTAGAAAGTGGACCAGAACTTGAAACAGATAGATTTTGTTTTGAACTTTTAAACTTACCACAAGGGCATCCTGCAAGAGATATGCAAGATAGTTTCTATATAACAGATGAGTATTTACTTAGAACACAAACTTCTGCAGTTCAAGCTAGAACCATGCTTGCAAATCAAGAAAAAACACCAATAAGAATGATATGCCCAGGAAAAACATATAGAAGAGAAGATGATGCTACACATTCACATCAATTTACACAAGCAGAAGGACTTGTAATTGATGAAAATATAACACTTGCAGATTTAAAAGGAACACTTGAAATATTTGCAAAGAAAATAATAGGAGAAAATTCAAAATTAAGATTTAGACCAAGTTATTTCCCTTTTACAGAACCATCATATGAAGTAGATGTTTCTTGTTTTAAATGTGGTGGAAAAGGATGCAATCTATGTAAGCAAACAGGATGGATAGAAGTTTTAGGCTCAGGAATGGTACATCCAAATGTTTTAGGAATGTGTGGATATGATCCAGAAAAATATTCAGGATTCGCATTTGGCTTAGGACTAGAAAGAATTGCAATGTTTAAATACGGTATACCAGATATGCGTTATCTTTATCAAAATGATGTACGTTTCTTAGGACAATTTGATAGATAAAATATTAATAATTTGGCAAATTAGAGGAGAGTATATATGAAATTAAGTAAAAACTTTGTAAAAGACTATGTTGATATAGACGTAGATGTAAAAACACTTGCTGAAGATATGACATCTATACGGAAATGAATATGATCAAGCAGGAAAATTAATACCTGCAACAAAATTAGTCATAGGTGAAGTAAAAACTTGCGAAATGCACCCAAATTCTGATCATTTACATATATGCACAGTAGATGTAGGAAAAGAAACATTGAAAATTGTATGTGGTGCACCGAATGTCAAGGCAGGACAAAAAGTAATAGTTGCTTTAGATGGAGCGGAACTTCCAGGTGGTATAAAAATAAAAAAAGGAAATATAAGAGGAGAAGAATCAAATGGAATGATTTGCTCTTTATCAGAAATAGGAATAGAAAGCAAGTATCAATCAGAAGAAGATAAAACAGGAATACATGTACTTGGAAGTGATGCTAAACAAGGAGAAGATCCGATAAAGTATATGGGACTTGATGATGAAGTAATCGACTTTGATTTAACGGCAAACCGTGGAGATTTGCTAAGTATTCTTGGAATGGCTTATGAAATTGGTGCAATATATAACAAAAAAGTCAAGGATATAGGCTTATCTCATCAAGAAGATGATGAGGATATAAATAAAACATTTTCTGTAGATGTCAAGACAGACAATTGCAAATTATTCTTGGCTAAAAGAGCTTTAAATGTCAAGATAAAAGAAAGCCCAGACTTTATAAAAAATAGATTGATAGCCTCAGGTATAAGACCAATCAACAATGTTGTAGATATAAGCAACTATGTAATGCTAGAAACAGGCCAACCTTTACATTTCTATGATAACGATAGTTTAAAAGGTAAAATAGAAGTAAGAATGGCTAAAGAAGGTGAAAAGCTTACAACTTTAGACGAGGTAGAAAGAACTTTATCACAAGATGATATAGTAATATCTGACGGAACAAAAGCAATTGGCCTTGCTGGAGTTATGGGAGGCCTTGATACAGAGATAAAAGAAGACACAAAAAATGTTTTAATAGAGGCAGCAATTTTTGACGGAGTAAAAGTAAGATTAACTTCAAAAAAGATAGTAAGAAGTGAATCAAGCAACCGTTTTGAAAAGGGACTTGATCCAAATAGAACATATATGGGAATAGAACGTGCTTGCGCATTGCTTGAAAAATATGCAGATGCGACAATATCTCAAGGAACTGTTGTATATGATAAACTTGACAAAGAAGATAAAAAAATAGAAATAACAGCTGAAAAAATCAATAACCTACTTGGATCAAACATATCAGAAAAAGAAATAGTAGATATATTTTCAAGATTAGGATTCAAGGTAAACCTAAACAATAATGTAATGGAAGTTTTAGTTCCTAGAAGAAGAATAGATATAAGCATACCAGAAGATTTAATAGAAGAAGTTGGACGTATCTATGGAGTAAACAATATAGAAGGAACACTTCCAAAAGTTCCAACGATTCCAGGAAAATATGATAAGAAAACAAGAAATCTAAGAAATAAAATAATATCATTAGGATTAAATGAAGTCCTATCATATATTTTGATAAATGATCAAGAAGTACAAGATTTCACGACTGATGAATTCCAAGCAGTAAAACTACTAGACCCAATGTCAGAAGATAGAAATACATTGAGATATAGTCTTATAAATTCACTATTTAAAATATATGAATACAATGTTGCTCGTGGAAACAAAGACATATCAATATTTGAGATAGGAAAAGGATTCTACAAACGTGATGAAAAATACGGAGAAGATTTGAAATTATGTATTTTGATGTCAGGAGAATTCTACACAGGAATAAATAGCAAAAAAGATGTAGACTTTTATATAATTAAAGGTATAGTTCAAGAAGTCCTTGATAGTCTCGGATATGAAAACAGATATATATTTTCACCTGCTAGAAACGCCTCAGAAAAATTTCATCCAGGACAAATTGCAGATATAACTATACAGAATAGAAATATTGGAATTATTGGGCTACTACATCCAGAAGTATCTCAAAACAAAGTATATGTATGTGAAATAAATTTAAGTGAATTGTTAGATATCAAAACTGGAAACATGAAATATAAAGAAATATCAAAATTCCCAAGCATCAAAAAAGATATAGCCTTAGTTGTAAATCAAAATATTGAAAGTTCAGCTATATCAAGAGTAATTAAAAAAGCCGGGGGAAATTATTTATCAGGTGTAGAAGTATTTGATCTATATGAGGGAAAAGGAATTGCAGAAGGAATGAAAAGTTTAGCATTTTCTCTTACATTTACATCATTTGATAAAACATTAACAGATGAAGAGATAAATCCAATAATTCAAAAAATTATTGAACAAACAGGAAAAGAGTTTGGAGCAACACTAAGACAGTAATATAGAACCACTGCGTTTGGCTATTATCAGACTATTGATGATACATATTTTGACAAAGGAAGTGATAAATTGGCAAAAGCAAAAACAGTATTTGTATGCAGTAGTTGTGGATATGAATCAGCAAAATGGCTTGGAAAATGTCCAGCCTGCAATGAATGGAATACCTTTTTTGAGCAACAGTTAGTAGATAAGCAAATAGCAAAAAAAGAAAAACGGAGTAAAATCTGTTGCACTAAAAGCAGTTGAATATCACGAAGTATCAAGGATAACAACAGGATTTGGAGAACTTGATAGAGTACTTCGGTGGAGGATTAGTGGATGGCTCTCTAATACTTCTAGGAGGAGAACCAGGAATTGGAAAGTCAACACTTATACTCCAAATATGTGATAAAATAAAAACAGAGAAAAGTGTCCTTTACATATCAGGAGAGGAATCAGCAGAACAAATAAAATTAAGGGCAGATAGGTTAAAAACTAATAACAATAATATAATGTTTTTTGGAGAAACAGATATTGACCTAATAGAAAATGAAATAGAAAAAGAAAAACCTGAACTTGTAATAATAGATTCAATACAGACGATATATTCAGATAAAGTGGATAGTATACCGGGAAGCACATCACAGCTACGAGAAATCACTTCAAGAATAATGAGAATGTGCAAAGAAAAAAAGGTAACCACCATAATAATCGGACATGTTACAAAGGATCGGAAATATAGCAGGACCACGAGTATTGGAACACATGGTAGATGTCGTACTATATTTAGAAGGAGAAAGATATCTTTCATATAGAATTCTAAGAGGTGTAAAAAACAGATTTGGTTCAACAAACGAAATAGGAATGTTTGAGATGGAACAAGACGGAATGAAAGAAATACTAAACCCTTCAGAGATACTAATCTCAGAAAGTGATGAAAATCCAGCAGGCTCAGTAATTGTTGCAACAATGGAAGGGACAAGACCATTACTTGTAGAACTTCAAGCACTTACAACTCCAAGTGTATTTGGCTTCCCAAGAAGAACTGCAAATGGAATAGATTTTAATAGACTTACACTTTTAATGGCAGTTATAGAAAAGAGGGCAAAAATTTCTTTATCTAATCAAGATGCGTATCTCAACGTAGTTGGAGGAATAAGAATAAACGAACCTTCTGTGGATCTAGGAATTATTCTAAGTGTATGTTCAAGCTATAAAAATATCTCTATACCAAATGACACAGTTGTCATTGGAGAAGTTGGGCTAACAGGAGAAGTAAGAAGAGTTACTCAGATAGAAAAACAGCTTAAAGAAGCTGAAAAATTAGGATTTAAAAAATGTATTATTCCAGAAAATAATAAAAAACTATTGAAAGAAAACTTTAAATTGGATATAATAGGAGTGAAAAGTATCACAGATGCACTAGAAAAAGTACGGAATAATATAAGTTTACAAAAGAGGTGATAAGCTTGATAAATGAAAAAGGTATTACGCTTGTAACATTAGTAGTCTCTATAGTTATAATACTTATACTAGCAGTAGTTGGAGTCGACTATGGAACAAATGCTTTAGATTATATGCAATATCAAGCATTTAACTATCAACTTGAACAAATACAAGGTAAGGTTGATGTTATAAATAAAAAAATAGAATTAGGTGATGAAAGCTACAAAGAAATGGGAGAAATCGCCACTCTTTCAAGTAGTGCTAGTGAGACTTTGAGAACACTAGGCATACCAGATAGCACAATATCAGAATATAGATACTTTACTCCAAGTGATCTTGAAAAATATTTGGATATATCAAATGTGGATCAATATGTAGCAATAAACTTTAAAACAAGAGATGTAGTTAGTGTCGAGGGATTTGAATATCAAGATGAAATGTATTATAGACTTTATGACTATTCTGATAATACTTATGAAAATGAGGAAAGACCAAGAATCACAAACCAGTATGTAACAAGTGGTTTAATCTTACATTATGATGGAATTAACAATACAGGCAATGGACATAGTAGAACGACAAATACGTGGAAAGATTTGAGCCAAAAGAACAATAATGGAACATTGATGGGATTTGATGCTGGTGCTACATGGGGAAGCAATTATCTTCAATTTGATGGAGTAGATGATTATGTTCTTTCAGCAAATAACTTAGGCATTTCAGGAGACGCAGAATTAACAATGTGTGCTGTAGCATCTTGGGAAGGAGAAGAATGGATAGCAACCGAGTATCCATCATACATGGGAGCTAATTGTGGGCGGTACTGGACGTGGATTAAGCATGACTTTATTTGGTGGAAGACCAGCTCTTGATTTCTGGGATTATAGATATATAGCAGATGATCCATTAGAATTAAAACAAATTTATGAAATATGTGTTACAAAACAAGCAGGAGATATCAACTCTACTTCAAAAATATATATAAATGGACAAGAAGTTTCAGGAACAGGAAATGCTGTAGGAAAACCTAATATTACAGATGCACAAGCCGTAGTAGGAAGATTAGATGCAGCTAGATGGGCAAATGCAAAAATATATAATGTTAAATATTATAACAGAGCCTTGACAAAAGAAGAAATAAATAAAAATTATAAATATGATCAAGAAAGATTTGATTTCTAAAATATCAGAAAGGAAGATGTAAGAATGAAAAAAAGAATAATGGCAATAGTAGCAGTAATAATAGTCGTAGTGTTACTTATAGGAGCAGTGGTATATGGGGTGATTGGAAAATTTACTAATAAGATTAATCATCCAATAGCAACAATGACAATAGAAGGATATAGTGAACCAATAGTAATAGAATTATATCCAGAATATGCTCCAAACACAGTAAAGAATTTTATAACACTTTCAGAAAATGGATTCTATAATGGGCTTAAATTTCATAGAATAGAAGACTATGTAATACAAGGTGGAGACCCAAATGGAGATGGAACAGGTTCTCCTACACTAAGTGCCCTTGACACTAGCATAGAAAAAGATAGTGAACAGGATCAAGAGTACACAATACGTGGAGAATTTAAAGCAAACGGATATGATAATCCGCTATCACATGAAGTAGGAGTTATATCAATGGCAAGATCTGATTATGGATCAAGTCAACTTTTAACACAAAGCTATAATTCAGCAGGATCTCAATTTTTCATTTGCACTCAATATTGTCCAAGCTTCAATAGCCTATATGCAGCATTTGGAAAAATAATAAGTGGAATGGAAACAGTAGAAGCTATATCTAAAGTTAAACTTGCTGTAGATAAAAATGAAGAAACTGGTGAAGAAACACAAACAACAAGACCAGAGAATGATGTTAAAATAAGTAGTATAACTATAGAAAAAAATGGAGTGGACTATGGAAAACCAGAAACACTTGAACCATTTGACTATTATTCTTGGTACTTACAAACATATTACGGAAATTAATTTGTACCTATAGAAAGGAACAAAATTTAATATGTCAAAAGAGAAAAAAATTATAATAATAGCAGTAGTAATAGCTGCAATATTCCTTATAGGTATTGCAGCATTTTTTATAGTAAAAACAAATCTAAAAAACATAGATAAAAGCTATGAACTTGAAACAATTTCTGAAAAAGATTGCAAATATTTTGCTGTATGTGCAGATGGAAAATATGGTGTTCTTGATACAAAAGGAAACATGATAATAGAAAATGAATATGCAAGTGTAATTATACCGAATCCAAAGAGGCCAGTATTTATCTGCTTTGATACACAAGGCAATAGCAAAGTTTTGAATGAAAATGGAGAGCAAATCTATACAGAATATGAGACAGTTGAGGCAATAGAAATAAATGGAATTTTCTCAAACTTTCCATATGAAAAGAGTGTGCTAAAATATAAACAAAACGGATTATATGGATTGATAGACTTTTCAGGAAATATTATTACAAAGGCTATATATCAAGATATTTATTCAGTAAAATATAAAGAAGGAGAACTACTCGCAAAGAAAGACCGGAAAATATGGTGTAATAAACAATAAAGGAGTAGAACTTATCAGTTTTGACTATGATGAAATAGAAGCAGATAAATCATACGACACAGAAGTATACTCAAAAAATGCAGGATACATTGTCAAGAAGACGACAACTGAAGGATATAAATACGGTTATATAAATAGTAATTGGGAAACCATATTAGATACAGAATATACAAGTATAAGCAGAATATTAGATATAGATAGCAAAGATGTATATCTAATAGTAGCAAAAGAAGGACAATATGGAGTATTTAGAAATAAGAAGCAACAGGTAGAATTTCTATATCAGAGCATAGAATACAACCCAGACACAAATTTACTTATTGCAGAGAGAAGCGGAAAATATGGTGTAATAGATATAGAAGGAAAAATAATCGTAGATATAAAATATAAATATGTAAAATTTAATGGACTATATATCTATGCAGAATCATATACAGATAAATTCTATTTTGATAAAAATGGAAAAGAAGCAGAAAATTCATATACAAGCATAATAAAAATATCAAACAAAGATTACTATATAACAATTAATACAGATAATTTGTACGGAATCATAAATCAAGCAGGAGAAGAACTAGTAAAAAATCAATATCTATACCTTGAGTATAGTTTTGACAACTATTTTGTCGCATACAAAGCAGACGAAGGCTTTGGCGTAATAGATAAAGACAATAATGTAATTGTCGATTTTCAATATGATGTTCTAAGCAAAATAGGAGAATATAAAATGCTAAAAGGTTTAGATATGAACAAAAACGTAACTGACATTTTTTCAGGCGACATGAAAAAAATATCTTCTATGAAAGATGCAACAATTACGATAAATGATGACTACATAGAACTATACAACATGGAAAAATCTGAGTTTATATCAAAAGAAGGAGAAATAAAAACAGCACAAGAAATTTTCACAAACAATACGATATTTGCAGTATCAAAAGATAAAAAGTGGGGTGCAATAGACAAAGACGGAGAGGAAAAACTCGGATTCAAGTATGAATATATAACGCAACCTAATACATTTGGATTTGCAGGAATAAATCAAGATGGAAAATGGGGAGTAATAGACCAAGCAGGAAATATAATTTGTGAATGTATATATGATTTTGCGGATCAAGACTTAGAAGAAGGAATTTTGCGACCAGAATTCTTAGGAAAATACTACAAAGTATATACAGAAGACGGAGAAATATATTATTCAGATGAAATGGCTACAAACTAGTAGTCATTTTTTTTGTTTATATAAAGGCAAAGGGAAAAGGAACAAAATTTCGCTAAAACTATTGAAAATTTTTTCGAGATGTGATATAGATAATAGTCAAGGGGGCATATTAAAATATTTAATTATTTATTTTAAATAAATAATTAGGAAAGAGGTATAATATGCAACAAAACAGTGAATTAAAATTATTTGAGGACAAAAAAATCAGAGTTAGATGGGATGAAGAACAAGAAGAATGGTACTTTTCTGTTGTTGATGTAGTTTCTGTGTTAACAGACAATGAGTATCAAAAATCAAGAAATTATTGGAAGTGGTTGAAAAATAAGCTAAATGAGGAAGGAAGTGAGTTGGTTAGTTTTACTAACCAACTGAAAATGAAATCAGCAGATGGAAAATATTATAATACAGACGTAATGACTACAGAACAAATCTTGAGATTAATTCAATCAATTCCATCAAAAAAAGCAGAGCCTTTCAAATTGTGGCTTGCACAAGTGGGAAAAGAACGAATAGATGAAGTATATGATCCAGAAATAGCAATAAATAGAGCATTAGATACATACAGAAAAAAAGGATATTCAGAAGAATGGATAAATCAGAGATTAAAAACAATAGATATAAGAAAAGAATTTACTGATGAATTAAAAGAAAAGGGAATAGATTCAGGAAAAGATTTTGCAATATTAACAAATATTCTAACACAGACTTGGAGTGGCTATTCAGTTAAACAATATAAAAATTTAAAAGGCTTAAAAAAAGAAAATCTGCGAGACAATATGACAAATATGGAATTAGTTTTAAATATGTTAGCAGAAACATCTGCTACAGAAATATCAAAAAGCAAAAAAGAAAAAGGTTTTGATGAAGCAAAAGATTCTGTTGAAGAAGGTGGTAACATTGCAAGAACTGCAAGAGAACAACTAGAAAGAAAAACAGGAAAAAAGGTTGTATCAGATGAAAATGCTAAAGAAATAAGAAGGCTAAATTCTGGTAAATGATAAAAAATTAAAATAAAAATAGCAAGTAAATAAAATACTTGTTATTTTTTGTTTTATAGGAAAAATCGAAGATTTTTTCTATAAAACAAGGTTAAGTTACTATAGACCGTGCATATTTGCAAAGCAAAATGCACATGTGGCGAAGCCACTTTTCTTATAAAGAAGGAAGTGAGTTGGTTAGTGATATTTTCACATTATTTTCACGACTAACATAATATATGAACATAGAGGAAGGTGAAAATAATGTATTCTTACATAATAAATGGAGGAAGAAGATTAGAAGGAGAAACGTATGTATCAGGTTCAAAAAATGCTTCACTTCCCATAATTGCTTCAAGCATATTAAATTCAGGAATTACGAAGTTATACCATGTGCCAAATATACACGATACACAAATGATGTTTGAAATACTTAAAAAATTAGGTTGCAAAGTTAGTAGGAATAATGGTAAAATAATAATAGACTCAAGAAATATAAACAATCATGAAATACCAGATGAATTAATGAGACAAATGCGTTCATCTGTAATAATAGTTGGGGCAATAATTCGGAAGATTAAAACAAGCAAAATTCTCTTATCCAGGGGGCTGCGATATTTGATTGATACATCGGACAAGTTTAAGATAAATGAGTGGATTAGAGAGATTAAATAAAAGAAGGTGTTAATTAATGGATAAAGAACAAATTAGAGAAAGAATAAAAAGATTAGATCCAACAATGCAAGAATTTTTAAAGTTTGGTGTAAGACTGGGGTTATTTGACACGAAAAATATTGATAGAATAGTAGACCTATTGGAAAAATCAGATATTGTATATGTTGATAATATAGGTGGAGGACAAGCAGCTGCTCAAGCCGAAGATAAAGAAAATGGTGGAAAAAGTATAAAAGTTTGTAAAGAAGTAATAGAAAGAGAAGCAAATGGATTTGGAAGAAATCTAGAGGAATATTTTGAAGAAACAATGTTTCATGAATTGACACATGCTATTGGACCCAAAAGCCCTAATAGTATAAAAGAAAAAATAAGGAACATGAAATCTGATAGTGATAAAGAAAAATTTGACGAATGGACAAATAGCCAGGAATTTATATATGACTATTTAGGTTGGGAAGTAGTAGATGAAATTATGGCACAAAGTGTGGCTCAAGCTATGATTAAGGAAAAATATCAAAAAGAATATACAGAGCCAATATATCAGACAAAACATAGCACCTTTAAATATAATGAATACGGAAAAATACCAGATGAAGAAGCATATAGTTTTGAATATACTTCTGACTTATTTTGGTATGGGGAAATTGAACAATTTGCATTAGATTTTTTAAAAGCATTATATGGAAAGGCAGATGCAAATGTGTATTTGAAAGACTATGCTGATGGCAATCTTTTAGAAAAAATATTTAATGAATATGGTAAAAGAAAAGGTGGCTTAGATAATCTATATAAAATGATGGCATATATGGGTAATATAGTGGTTTGCGATTATAATCAACAAGGTTATTATGGCGATAATGCAGGATATGCAAATCTTGATGTGCCGACATTTAAAAATGCAGTAGAGCAATTTGAAAAATTAGTAGAATTTGAAAAAGATAGACTTGTAAAATAAATTAACTAAAAATATATTGAAATAAATTTTATTATATGTTAAAATTAAAATCCTAAATTTGACAGTTAAGCTCCAAAAGTATTGAAATGTAAATACTTTTGGAGCTTTAAGATTGCACAATG
>CANQMI010000024.1 GCA_947624905.1 uncultured Clostridia bacterium | reverse complement strand
GAATCGGATAAGTGGCTCCATTAAACACTTCTTAACTTGTTATAGAACTTGTTATGAGGTGTTATTTTTTTAGGAGGATAATATGCAAAAAATCGCAATTGTTACAGGAGCATCAAGAGGAATAGGCAGAGAATGTGCCAAAATACTTGCAAAACAAGGCATAAAAGTTATTGCTAATTATAATAAATCAGCAGAAGAAGCAGAAAACTTGAAAGAAGAATTGTTACAAGAAAATATAGAAATAGATTTATTCAAGGCAGATATTTCAAGCAAAATAGAAATAAAAAATATGGTACAAGGCGTGCTTGATAGATATGGACACATAGATATATTGGTAAACAATGCAGGAATATCACAGTCAAAATTATTTACAGACATAACAGATGAAGATTGGGATAATATGATACAAACCAATTTAAGTTCAGTATTTTATATGACGAGAGAAGTACTTCCAAACATGATACATAATAAAAATGGAAGTATAATAAATATCTCATCAGTATGGGGACTTGTACGGAGGTGCATGTGAGGTACATTATTCAGCAGCAAAAGCAGGAATTATTGGTTTAACAAAAGCATTAGCAAAAGAAGTAGGCCCTTCAAATATAAGAGTAAACGCAATAGCACCAGGAATAATTGACACAGATATGAATAAAAATCTATCAGTTCAAGAAATAAAAGAATTAGAAGAAGAAATACCATTAGGAAGAATAGGAGAACCAAAAGATATTGCAAATTGTGTGAAGTGGATTACAGAAAATGAATATATTACAGGACAAGTTATTACAATAGACCGGAGGATGGATAATCTAGGAAAGAAATTATATAAAAATCTTGACTATTAAAATAAATAATTATATAATAATTTTCAAGATATTAAAAAAATAGGAGAAGAAAATGAAGTGTAAAAATTGTGGAAAAGAAAATGAAGACCAAAGCAACTTTTGCAGTAATTGTGGACAACAACTTCAAGGAGATGTAATACAAAAAGATAACCCAAAAGACAATAATCAAACTAAAAATAGTAGTTTATCATGGATATCTTTAGGATTACTAATATGGCAAATTATAATATTCATAATTTCAAATTTTGTAGATATACAAAACACAGTTATAAATTTTATATTTAAATTTCCTTGGATATTGGCAGCGCTAATATTAACAATAGTTAGTAGATGTATTTATAAAGATAGTCTATCTAAATATCTATTAATTACTGAAATAGTTCTTATAGCAATTGCAATTATTCTTATAATAATTGGCTTTCTGACATTAATGACACTAACTGCAGGGTGTATCGAATATACTCAAACGAATACTTTTATGGAGTGGCAAGAAGAAGTTAGAAATGGCTGTGCAAGTATGGGATAACAAATGAATATAGAAAATATTTTATATATTATAATTATAATAGCCGGATTTTCAATACCATTTGTAGTAAGTTATTTTCTAAATAATAAATATAAAGTTATTAATCAAGAATATTATATATATAGCTATATTTTATTTATTGTGGGTTTTGTTATTTTTGCTAAGTTGTTTTATATTTTTTTAAATTTTGATTTTAATAGTGTATATAATTTTATAAATAATAATGATATATTTAATAAATTAGTTTTTATTTTAACAGGATATACTTTTATAGGTGGATACATAGGTGGCATTTTAGCAATAATGTTTTTTATGAAAATAATTCATAATAGAAATGATGACATTATAATTATGTATTTAATGAACTTGATTTTAATGTATGCAATTTTAAAAATAGGATGCTTGATAAAAGGATGTTGCTATGGGATAGGAAATATACCTATACAACTTATTGAAAGTATAGCTAATCTTATTGTGTATTTTTTAGTATTAACATTATTTATTCAAGGAAAAAATAAAAAGATAATAATTGCAACAAGTTTGATATTATTTGGATTATTACGATTTATAATATCATTTTTCAGAGTGTATACAAATTATTTTGCCTTTATTTTTATTCAGTCATTCTGCATAGTATTAATACTTGTTGGAATAAAATATATATTTAATTTAAATAATCAAGGAAATCTATAATTTAGTGTCTATTAATTTTCGATGGATACTAAATTTTATTTATATCATGAGATATTTTGATTATAATAAATAAAAAATAACAATTATAGCAAAGATATAATTGTTATTTTTTATATTCGTTTCAAGTATTTAACTAAATTAATTTTTATTGATTTGATATTTTTCTTTTATAATTTCCAGAAATAAGTTTTGGTAGATAAGTGATGATTTTATAAACTGCAAGTCTAATCTTTTTACTCCAAATATATGAACGTCTTAGCCTAGGGTGAGGGTCAAGACTTAAATCTTCTTGTAATACTAAAGAAGTAGGTAATTCCTCTATTGCAAATGTATAGTTTTGATTATCATTGTTATCCCAATTACCTTGGCCATCATTAAAACAGAAACTCAAAGAGTCTGAGTCATCTAATGTTATTTCAGCTTGAAAACCAAGCTCAGTCTTTTCCATTTTAATATCATCAAGATTTTCCCAAGACGAACCAAAGCCATAGTGTAGAAAAATTTCCTCAGCACCATCTTGGAATAATTTTCCAGTGTAAGACACCTTGACTGTACTATTTGCAACTAATTTATCAGTATTAAAAAAAATATTCTTTGTTAATTCCATAATAATCTCCCATTTTTTTATCTTTTGATGTATATATTATAATAATAAATTAAATAATATTCAAGCTTTTTTTACAAAAAATATAAAAATTATTGTTTATTCTTGAAAAAAATATATTTTTTACTTATTGTCAAGAAAAAGATTTTGTGCTAATATAAAGAAAAGATGGAGGGAAAAATGAGAAAAAGACGCCATTCTCAAAAAAATAAAATATATATAATTTGTATTTTAATTCTAGTTATTTTAATATTTTCAACAATATTTGCACTAATCTATTCCACAAATTCAAATATCATAAATAATATAAAAATCAACAATATAGATGTATCTGGGCTAAGTAAAAGTCAGGCAGAAGAAAAGATACAAAAATTGGTAAATGATATACTTGATGATGAAATAACTCTAAGATACAACGATTATGAATCAATAATAACATTAAAACAAATAGAATTAGAAGTAGATGTACAAGACAAAATATATGAGGCTTGCACAATAGGAAGAAGCAAAAATATTGTAGCAAATAATTATAAAATTATCGAAACACTATTATTTGGACAAAATATAAATCTTGAATACAAATTTAATGATGATATAGTCAAAAGTTTATATAATAATCTTGATGATGAATGGGAAAACAAGTTTATAGATAATAGTTACTATATAGATGGAGACAAACTAGTCATAACAAAAGGAAAAGCAGGAGTAATACTAAACCAAGAAGCTTTGCAAGAAAAAATAAATGAAGTAATAAGTGCTAAAATAAATGGCCAAGAAATAAATGAAATTGAAATACCTGTCATCACAAAAGAGATTCAAGAAATAGATTTAGAAAAAATTAGAGATGAAATATATAAAGAGCCAAAAAATGCGTCATATGATCAAGAAACATCAACTTTAACAGTACATACAAACGGAATAGATTTTAAAACAAGTATAGAAGAAGCAAAAAATCTATTGAAAGAAGAAAAAGAAGAATATATTATACCATTAAAGATAACAAAACCTGAAATTACAACAGAAAAATTTGGAGAAGAAGCCTTTCCAGATGTACTTGGAAGTTTTTCAACAAGATATGATGCAAGCAATATAAATAGATCAACAAATATAGAACTTGCGACAGAAGCGATGAATGGAACAGTAATTCTTCCAGGAGAAACATTCTCATTTAATGGAACTGTTGGACCTAGAACTAAAGCAAAAGGTTACTTACT
Organism: uncultured Clostridia bacterium; assembly: GCA_947624905.1. Classification (GTDB taxonomy): domain Bacteria; phylum Bacillota; class Clostridia; order TANB77; family CAG-508; genus JAAWPK01. The sequence continues at coordinate 11,215 of CANQMI010000024.1, read as the reverse complement.
TGCAGGAGCATATTCTGCAGGAGAATTAGTAGAGAGCTATGGTGGAGGAGTATGTCAAATATCAAGTACGCTATATAATGCAGTATTATATGCTAACCTTGAGATAGTTCAAAGATATAACCATTCATCAGTAGTATCATATGTAAATGCAGGAAGAGATGCGACAGTATCATATGGAAGCAAGGACTTTAAATTTAAAAACTCAAGAAATTATGCAATAAAAATAAATGCGAAAGCAAATAATCGGAATATTAGAAATACAAATCTTAGGAATAAAAGAAAAAGAAGAATATGAAATAGAAATCACAAGCGAAGTAACAGATGTAATAGTATGCAACACAAAATATAAATACGATAAGACACTTTCACCAGGCCAAGAAGTTATAGAAGTACAAGGTGCAAATGGAGCAAAAAGTATAGCATATAAAATAACGAAAAAAGATGGTATAGTCATATCAAAAACAATTTTATCAGAGGATAGATATAATCCAATGACAAAAGTAATTAGAACAGGAAGTAAAAAATAAACAAGAGCAGATATTAAATCTGCTCTTATTAGTTAGTCTTGATTTTCTTCTTGGATTTTAGATCTTACATACGCTGCTGTTTGAACAAATAGAAAAGAGCAATTTTAGAGGCAAAATCACTCTTTTCTATTGACAAATCGGGAAATTGATAATATAATTATGAAAGTTAAAAATGCGCTATTAGCTCAGTTGGTAGAGCAGGTGACTCTTAATCACAAGGTCCGCGGTTCGAACCCGCGATGGCGCACCATATCAGAGGTTTTAGATACAAATCTGTATCTGAAACCTCTTTTTGTTGATGTTTAGAAATTTAGAAAGAATACAGACAAAATTGAAAATATATGATATCATAATTTATAGATTATTTGCAGAGGAGAATAGAAATGACGATTGAAGAAGAGTTATTTAGGAAAACGAAGATTGACTTTAATAAAATATCTAAATAAATATCAAGATGAAAATTTAAAAATGCAAAAAGTTATGAAAATAGAGTTATTAACAAGATACGAAAAAGGAAAATTATCATTTAAAAAATTAAAAGAATTTGGAATAAACGCAATTAGAAATCAAAGATATATGCCAATAACTTTAAGTGAATATATAAATAAAATGTAATCTATCAAGAAAAGAAAATCCATCAATTATTCTGGTGGATTTTCTTCAACTAAATTTGCAAAATTATCGCTAAACTCTTGATTAAACTTTTTTAGATTAATAGGTCTTAAATCTTTATTAGTAAAACAATGCCTAGTCTCGCCAGTAAGAACAGTTTCACCCGACTTCATATCTTTCATATCATAACTAACAGTCATTCTAACACCATTATAGTACTTGATAGAAAGATTAATGATGATAGTATCTCCAAAAGTAACATGATGTTTGTAATCACAACTTACACCTAATACAGGTATAGTAATGTTATTTTCCTCAAGAAGAGAGAAAGGCATATTTATATCTTGAAGCCAAGCAGTTCTAGCCTCTTCCATGTAGCGAATATAATTTGAATGATGGACAACTCCCATTCTGTCAGTTTCATAATAATTAATAGGTCTTTTAAAAATAAAACTCATAGTAACCTCCTTGATAAAAAATATTTATAAATATTAATAATAATATCACATTTTTAAAATAATGTCATCAGTTAATCGTCAAGTAAAAAAGTTCAAATAAAATTAATATATATCTAGATATAAAAAACGAAATATGATAAAATCGTAATATATAAATGAGGTAAATAAATGGAAAAAAATATTTTTGGAAACTATATAAAAGAATTAAGAGAACAAAGAGGATTACTACAAGTAGAAGTTGCTGAAAAAATAAATGAAAAAGAAGAAAAAATAAAAGAGTGGGAAGAGGAAAAAGATTATCCAAATCTTGATGAAACATATAAATTAGCAGATGTATATAGTGTCTCATGTGATGAGATGCTTAGAATGCGAGATCTATCACAAAAGAAAAATGCGAAGATGAGTGTATTTTTTGCCAATATAGTTGGCTGGCTATATATAGTGCTATCAAAATTACCAAATATATTAATAGTAGGAATGGCAATAGTAGCATTTATACTATTAAGAAGGGCATTAACAGATTTATTAAATATGCTAACATAGGAAACATTTAATCAAGTAAATAAAAACACCAAAAAAGAGCACATAAAGTGCTCTTTTTTGATATTCTTTAAAATTCACAATTATTTGGAGTTCTAGGGAAAGGAAGAACATCACGAATATTTTGCATTCCAGTTAAATACATCATCATTCTTTCAAAACCTAGACCAAAACCGCTGTGGACACAACTTCCATAACGTCTTAAATCCATATACCACCAATAATCTTTCTCACTCAAGTTTAATTCTTTTAAACGAGCAGATAATTTCTCAAAATCATCCTCTCTCTGGCTTCCACCAATGATTTCTCCAATACCAGGAGCTAAAAGATCACAAGCAGCTACAGTTTTTCCATCAGGATTTTGTTTCATATAAAAAGCTTTAATCTCTGCTGGATAATCAGTAATGAAAACTGGTTTTCCAAAAAGTTTTTCACTTAAATATCTTTCATGTTCAGTTTGAAGATCAGTACCCCAATGGACAGGAAACTCAAATTTATCATTTACTTTTTCAAGCTCTCGAACAGCATCAGTATAAGACATTCTACCAAAATCAGAATTTAAAACATTGTGCAATCTTTCAAGCAAAGTAGTATCTATAAACTGATTGAAAAATTCCATTTCCTCAGGAGCATTTTCTAAAACATAAGAAATAATATATTTAATCATATCCTCAGCTAAATTCATATCGTCATTTAAATCAGCAAAGCAAATTTCAGGCTCGATCATCCAAAATTCAGCAGCATGTTTTACAGTATTAGAATCTTCTGCTCTAAAAGTAGGGCCAAAAGTATAAACATTACGAAAAGCATGAGCAAAAGTTTCAACATTTAATTGTCCACTAACAGTAAGATGTGAAGACTTACCAAAGAAATCTTGTGAAAAATCAACTACACCATTTTCATCCTTTGGAGGATTATCCATATCGATTGAAGTTACTCTAAACATCTCACCAGCACCTTCACAATCGCTACCTGTAATTATTGGAGTATGAACATATACGAAACCTCTTTCTTGAAAAAACTTATGAATCGCATAAGATAAAATACTACGAACTCTAAATACAGCATTAAAAGTATTTGTCCTTGGACGCAAATGGCTGATAGTTCTTAGGTATTCAAAAGAATGCTTTTTCTTTTGAAGAGGATAATCTAAATCAGCTTGGTTTACAATCTCTATATTATGTGCCTTGATTTCAAAAGGTTGTTTTGCATTTTCCGTTTGAACGACCTCTCCAGTTACAATAAGAGAAGAGCTAATTGTAAGCTTTCTAACTTCTTCAAAATTAGGAAGATCAGTATCAAAAACAACTTGAACATTTTTGAAAAAACTTCCATCATTTATTTCAATAAAACCAAAATTTTTAGAATCACGGATTGTTCTAACCCATCCAGAGATACTAACAGAAGTATTTGCATAATTTGATATATTCTGGTATAAATTTTTAACTAAAACATTTTTTGTATCCATCTTAAAAATCAATCCCTTCTTGAAACTATATAATATCCATATTATACAAAAAAAAACAACAAATTTCAATAATTTAATAATAAAAGATAGACTTTTTATAAAAGTTTTTGATATAATTTAAAATATAAATAATGTAAAAGAAAGGAAAAATGCCATGAAACATACAAAATATCGTATAAACTATAAAAAGCTAAGCCTATCAATCATAGTATTAATCGTCATAATTGCTTTTGCAATTTTAGGAATAAAAAGTATTTCTAAAATTGGCATGACAGCAGACATAAAAGATATAAATGGCTCTAATCCGGAAGTAGTAATTCCAGAAGATATAACAATTAATATGGTAGCAATAGGAGATGTAATGTGCCACAGTACAAATTTTAAAGCGGCATATAACAGTACAACAAAAGAATATGACTTTTCTCCAGTATTTACAAACGTTGCAAAATACATAACAAAAGCGGACATATCAATTCGGAAACTTAGAAACAACATTTGCAGGAGAATCAAGAGGATACTCAGGATATCCAACATTTAATTCACCATCATCTTTAGGAACTGCTATAAAAAATATAGGAATTGATATACTTTCAACAGCAAACAATCATAGCATGGATAAAGGATATAAGGGAGTAGTAAGCACGTTAGACGCCCTAGACGAAATAGGGATAGCACACACAGGAACATATAGAAGTGAAGAAGAACAAAATACGATACTTGTAAAAGATGTAAACGGAATCAAGATGGCATTTTTATCATTTACTTACGGAACAAACGGAATCCCTGTACCAAAAGATAATGAATATTGCGTAAATTTAATTGATAAAAATTTGATGCTTGAACAAATAAACCTAGCAAAAGAACAGAATGTAGATATAATCTGTACATCTATTCATTGGGGAGTAGAATATGCACAAAAACAAAACAAAGAACAAGAAGAACTTGCAGACTTTTTATTTCAAAATGGTGTAGATATAATAATCGGAAACCATGCACATGTCATAGAACCAATGGAAAGAAAAACAATCACACTTCAAGATGGAACAGAAAAAGAAGTTTTTGTTGTATATGCACTTGGAAATTTTGTATCAGGACAAGTAAAAGAACATACAAAAACTACAGCAATACTTGATATGAATATAACAAAAAATGGTGAAACAGGAAAAATCTCAATAGATAGTGTAGACTACACACCAGTATACTGTTATGATAGAGGAGCTGGAAAAGCAAATAGATATGAATTAATAGATATTAAATCAGCGATGGCAGAATATGAAAGCGGAAACACATCAAAAGTAAATTCAACTCTATACAATACTTTGAAAAAAGAATTAAATAATGCTCAAAGCGTTCTAGGAGAACCAATAAAAGAAGAAACAAACGTATAAAAATAAAAAATGCAAGGAGTAAATACTCCTTGTATTTTTATACTCATAAAATTATAACATATCTTTTTTCTTGAGCCATAAAGTTGTAAGAAGTGTAAGTATAACAGAAATAGTTATAAGTATAGGGAAACCAAGACTGCTATGGGAAAAAGGTAAATTCAAATTCATTCCCCAAAAACTTGAAATCATAGTTGGAACAGCAATAACGATAGTTATAGAAGCTAAAAATTTCATAACAGTGTTCAAGTTATTTGAAATTAAAGAAGCATACGTATCCATAGTTCCACTTAAAATATCGCTATAAATCTTACCCATCTCAATAGCTTGTTTATTTTCAATGATAGCATCTTCAAGCAAATCCTCATCTTCCTCATATAACTTTAAAATTTTACCCTTCATAGTTCTTTCCATTACTACTTCATTAGACTTTAACGAAGTTGAAAAATAAACTAAGCTCTTCTCTAAACTAAGCATAGTTAAAATTTCTTTATTACGTAAAGAATCTTTTAAAGCAGCTTCAGTAACTTCTGTTTCCTTGTTAATTCTTTTCAAATAATTTAAATAATAAGAAGAATTAGAAAACATTATCTGTAAGATAAATCTACTCTTTTTGTAAGTTGCAAAATTTTTTGTTTTTAACTTTTCAAAATCCTCGATAACTTTTATCTTTCTTGAAGATACAGTAATAAAAAAATCATCTCTAACTACGATCATTCCAAGAGGAATAGTAGTATAAAGAGTTGATTCATCACTTTTTTCAATGATAGGGACATCAATTACAAAAAGTATAGTAGAATCATCATCCTCTTGATCAATTCTTGCCTTTTCCTCTATATCCAAAGAGTAACGAATAAAGTCTTCTTGAATATTTAAATTTTTACAAACAGTTGTTATTTCATCACTAGTCGGGTTCACAAGGTTTATCCAAGAACCTTTTTTGAACTCATTAATTTCGGAAGTTATTCCTGTTTGAATATCAGTGTTATAAATTTTTAACATAACTTTATTCACCTACCATTTTCTTTATTTTATCTATACTATTTTATAACGTCCAACTAATTTAGTCAAGAAAAAGAAGACATCAAGAAAAAAATTCTTGACTAAATATATTTAGTCAAGAATCTTTTATCTAAAATAATTATTGTAAAATTATAAACTTAAATCAACAATTGTATATCCAGTTAAATTTGGCTTAGTAACCATCTCATCTGTTATGCCATCAAAACTATAAGACGTAACTTCTGAAAATTCATTATATAATTTTCCATCAACTTCATTAAAACCTACAATTTCTTTGATAATTATTCCAGAGTCTTTACTAACCCAAGCTTTTCTATTGCCAACGCCCGAGAAGAAGTTAATTCTTACATAGTAGCAATCTTGATCATCTACCTTATCATTAGTAATAAAAGATGTCATAGCTAATAACAATTTAAATCCAAAATTGTTAAACTTAGAAGATTCTAGAATTGTTGGTATTTTAATATAATTTGATACAGACCCTGTATATGCAATTAAAGTTTCTGGAAGCATTATTATTTGTTCACTAGTTTGATTATCATCCCAAAGAATGACATTCTTAATCGTTTCATAAGGTCTTCTCATTACAAGCATTAATTTATTATCTTTTCCATAGCAATCAAAGGTAGATATCTTATCAGGTTCATATTCATTATACTGTTTTCTAGTAAAAGATAAATTAGTCTTATCAATAATTTCAAGCTCTTGAGTAAATATTTTATTCAAAATAATATAATTTCTAGTAGTATGTACAATAAAAATTATTAATAAAATTAAAATAACAATCAAAAAAATTTTTAATATTAGATGGTTCTTCATAATAATCTCCCCCTTTTTCATTAGAATAATATATAGGCATTATACCATATCTGATAAATTATGGCAAATTTGTTTGAATAATAATAAAAATTTATTTAAGAAATACAAAAAAGCATAGATATCAAAATTATACTTAGTCTTGAAATATAACTTGATATGTTGTATAATATAGCCTGAATTAAATAGGCGTTAGGAGGCAGAATAATGCTAGTATCAACAGGAGTAACAGTAAGATTTGGAAAAAGAGTTTTATTTGAAGATGTTAATATACGATTTGGAAAAGGAAACTGCTATGGAATAATTGGAGCAAACGGTGCAGGAAAATCAACATTTCTAAAAGTATTATCAGGAGAAATAGAACCAAGTAAAGGAGAAGTTTCACTTGATCAAGGTGAAAGACTATCAGTGTTAAAGCAAGACCACTTCGCATATGAAGAATATACAGTAATAGATACAGTAATAATGGGAAATCAAGAACTATACAAAATAATGAAAGAAAAAGAAGCAATATATTCAAAACCTGATTTTTCAGAAGAAGATGGAATGAAAGCTGCAAAACTTGAAGAAAGATTTGCAGAACTTGATGGATGGAATGCAGAAGCAGACGCAGCAACACTTTTGAACAATTTAGGAATCGAAACAGAAAATCATTATAAATTAATGAAAGAAATAGAGGCGAAAGACAAAGTAAAAGTATTGCTTGCACAAGCATTATTTGGAAATCCAGATGTACTTTTATTAGACGAGCCAACAAACGACTTAGATATAAACAGCATAAATTGGTTACAAGAATTTTTAATAGACTTTGAAAACACCGTTATAGTTGTATCACATGATAGATACTTCTTGAATAAAGTTTGCACACATATAGCAGATGTAGATTTTGGAAAAATAAAAGTATATCCGGGAAATTATGACTTCTGGTATGAATCAAGTCAACTAGCACTAAAACAAGCAAAGGAAGCAAATAAAAAGAAAGAAGAAAAAATAAAAGAACTACAAGAATTTATTGCAAGATTTAGTGCAAACGCTTCAAAATCAAAGCAAGCAACATCAAGAAAAAAATCTCTTGAAAAAATAGAATTAGATGAAATAAAACCATCAAATAGAAAATATCCATATATAGACTTCAAACCAGATAGAGAACCAGGTAAAGATATATTAACAATAAAAAATATATGTAAATCAATTAATGGAGAACAAGTATTAAAAAACGTATCATTTACAGTAAAAAAAGACGACAAAATATTACTTCTATCAGACAATGAAATAGAAAAAACATTGTTATTCCAAATAATTGCAGGGGAAATAGAACCAGACTCAGGAGAAGTCATATTTGGAACAACAATTACAAAAGACTACTTCCCAAAAGACAATAACTATATGTTTGATCAAGACATATTACTTGTAGATTGGTTAAGAAAATATTCTAAAGATCCTGACGAAACATATGTAAGAGGATTTTTAGGAAGAATGCTATTTTCAGGAGAAGAAGCACTAAAAAAAGTACAAGTATTATCAGGTGGAGAAAAAGTAAGATGTGTATTATCTAAAATGATGCTATCAGGAGCTAACTTCTTGATGTTTGATGAGCCAACAAACCATCTAGATATGGAAAGTATCACTTCATTAAATGAAGGCATGAAAAAATTTAAAGGAAATATGATTTTTACATCACACGACCACGAGCTATGCCAAACAGTCGCAAACAGAATAATCGAGATAAAAGAAGATAAAATCATAGACAAAGAATGCACCTATGATCAATATCTTGAAATAGGATAAAATAAAAGACACTGCATTTCAAATACAGTGTCTTTTTGTATCTTAATTATACTTAGTTCGTATTTCTTCTATTTCATCATAATGATTTTTCAAAATATCTAAAAATACATCTGCAATTTTTGGATCAAATTGGAGGCCTTTATTTTTCTCAATTTCTTCTTGAACAAAATCAAGATCCAAAGAATCTCTATAAGTTCTTTTAGAAGTCATAGCATCAAATGTATCAGCAACAGCTGCAATCCTTGCTAAATAAGGAATATCCTCACCTTTTAACTTAGAAGGATATCCAAGTCCATCATATCTCTCATGATGATGTTTAACGATAGGAATAATATCTTTAAAAATTATAGCGTTTGATAAAATATGAACACCGATAGCTGGGTGATTTTTAATTTCAGAGTACTCCGTAGGTGTAAGTTTAGCTGGTTTTAAAAGAATACTATCAGGGATACCTATTTTACCAATATCATGGAAAAGTCCGCCAATTCTAAGTGTATGTAAATCCTCATCAGAAAGACCTAAATATTTTCCAATCAAAACGGAATATTCAGAAACTCTATCAGAATGACCTTTTGTATAAGGATCTTTTGCCTCAACAGTATATCTAAGAGTTTCAATACTTTCCATATAAGCAGTCTCTAATTTTGAGTTAGCCTCTTTTAATTCTTCATTTATCTCCTTGATAGTTTTCATCTGGTTAATAGCTTTTACGCCAGATTCAATCAAAAGTAGCAATTGATCAAATTTATCACTTTTCTCGCAATAACCTTGAATATCTAGTCTTCTTATAGTTTCAAGTGGAGGGGCTAAATCTTTATGACCAGTAAGAAGTAAGATATATAACTCTTTATTGAATTTACGTATCTCTTCAACAACTTGGTCTCCATGAATAGGTGTCATAATAAAGTCAAGAATCATTAAATCAAAATGCTCAGATCTCACTTTTTCAATTGCTTCAAGAGGGTCGGTAACACCACTAAAAATGTATCCAGACTTCTTTAAAAAGATTGACAAAGAATCAATTATGCCGATTTCATCATCAACTACAAGAACTTTTATTCCATTAGAAGTCTGAGCTTGAATATTTTTTCTCACATTATCACATCCTTTACAAAAATTATAGCTATAAATAAAAAAAAAATCAAGAAAAATTTACAAAAAAATACTTATTTCATCAAAATTTATATCATAATTAAAAAATTTATCTAATCAAGAAAAAAGTAGCTAAAAAATACCATGTAGTCAAGACTTTTTTGAAAACTTAGATAGTATATAAATGTAAAATAATGGGAATAATTCAAATAAAGGAATGGTGATTTTGAGAAATTATAAAAAAAGAGAAAAGAAAAATCATATTTTTTTCAAGATAATAATAAAAACATTAGCAGTATTCATTATATCAACATCAAGTATAGTGCTATACGATATGTATGTTAATATAGATGCTAAACCAGAAGAATCCTACACAAGCGAAAAATTATCAAAAGAGATCAATGCAGAAAATACAGATGATATAAGTAATGTTTTAGAAAAAGCAACAAAAAGTGTAGTACGGAATATCAAAAATAGATGTAAATGATACATCTATTTTTAGCATAAACTCACCAGTAACATTATCATTGGGAAGCGGAATAATAATAACTGATGATGGATATATTTTGACAAATGAACATGTAACAGGTGATAAATATAGCAAATGCTATGTAACTTTAGAAGATGGAGAAGAATATTCAGGAACAGTTATCTGGGCAGATTCTGATATAGATCTAAGCATAGTAAAAATAACATTAACAGGGCTAACGCCATTGCCATTTGGAAATTCGAGTGATATCAGAGTAGGACAAACAGTATATGCGATAGGAAATCCAATAGGATTAGAATTTCAGAGCACAGTAACATCAGGGATAATTAGCGCAGTAAATAGAACAATCAAGCTAAAAGAAGAAGACAAACTTTCATATATGGAAGATTTGATACAAACGGATGCCACCATAAATGAGGGAAACAGCGGAGGACCACTTATAAATCAAAAAGGAGAAGTAATAGGGATAAATGCGGTAAAAATAGAAGAGGGAAATCATTTAGGCTTTGCAATACCAATAGATATTATTAAATCAGTAGTAGAAAAAATAAAAAATACAGGAAGCTTTATTGAACCTTCAATCGGAATATATGCTTATGATCAAGAAGTGATAAAATATCTAGAGGAGGATTTGAAGTTTGATACCGGTATATATGTCGTATCAATAGACAAGACAGGAGCATCTTATGGAAAGGGATTACTTCAAGGGGATATAATAACAAAAATTGATGATGTATCTTTAAATAAAATGAGTGATTTAAGAAAATACATCTATACAAAAGAGGTTGGAGATCAAGTAATTTTGACTATATCAAGAAATAAAAAAATAATTGAAATACCAATTATATTAGGAAAGAAATAGGATTCGTTTATTTGAATACGATAAGAGATTAATTTAATAAAAAATACCTATAAATATTACATTACTATTAAATTTTTATTACAAATTAATAACTTCTGTTGACCAAAGCAGAAAAATGTTTTAGAATAAAATTATGATAATGCAAATGATAGTA
>CANQMI010000023.1 GCA_947624905.1 uncultured Clostridia bacterium | reverse complement strand
TGGAAAATATGTAGATTATGATGTAGATATAGATAATAATCCAAATGACTATGACTGGAAAATATTCTATAATGATAAAACAACAAAAAGAATATTTCTAATAGCAGAAAATGTTGTAGCAAATACGTGTACAGCATTAAATCGATCAGCAACAAGTGCAAAAATGGCCTCTTATTCAACCTATTCTTGGGGATGGAATTCAACCCCTCAGTATCAATCAATTCTATCTGAAATAGAAGAATTATTCTGGCTAAAACAGTGGAAAGCAAGTAGTAATCAAAGCACACAACAAGCTAAATTCGTATCTACACTAATGAACACAAATAATTGGATTCTACTCAAGGACTCTAGAGGCTACGGTGAATTTGTCATAGGAGGACCACCTATAGAATTGTGGTGCGAAAGTTGGAATGATTCTCATGACTTAAAAATTTATACACATGTAGATAGATGGTATGGATATACTTTAAGCAACTCTCTTACAGACCAAGGCTACTCTACCATGAGAATGACATTGAGTAATACAGATGAATTGTGGTGTCCTTCATTTAATGGGGTAAATGGTTACTGGATAAGCTCGCCAAGTGCCTCTAGTCCTGATGACAGTCCAATGGTTTGCTCTAAAACAGAAATAGGTGCATATTTATCACGCGAAAATACAGTAACAGGTCTTCGCCCAGTGGTGTGCTTGTACACAGATGTATCAGCCACATGGGATGCGACAAAGAATGTATATAGATTATCAAAATAGATTTTAGGGAAAAATAGAAACCACATTAACTTTGCTTTCCTTTCTATATATATAAAAATCAGCCAGAGATTTTTCTCTGGCTGATTTGTTACATAAACAAATACATAATATAAGCGATTACCTATAAAGTCAAGACTATGGATTACACTCAATAGTATCTTTTAAATTGTATAAATCACCTTCAATACATAATCTTGCTCTTACGATAGTTTTTTCATCAGACTTTAAAGAATTTTCCAAAAACTCAGGATGACTGATTAAAAATTCTCTCATTGTTCCATCAGGATCCTGGAAAAATTTATCAAGCATGATGTTTTGCTCTTGAGAAATAATTCCTAAATCTAAAGCCTTTTTGAACATATCAGGAGCAATTTGAACTAAAGAATAAGCATTAATACCAAGTTCTCTAAGTCTATCATTTCCACCTTGCATTCTATCAACAACAACTGTACTCCAAACGATTTCAGCGCCAAGAGATTGTATAGCTGGAATCCAAGCACGTAAATAGCTAGAAGCAGCAGTAACTAAATCTGCAACATGTAAAACTTTTTTACCACTTAAATCAGATTTAACAGAAGTTTCTTGAAAATCAGCTGTACTTACGACAGTAGATAAATCTTTAAAAATTGTAATATGAGGTTTACCAAGAAGATATGCTATAATGTTTGAGAAAAACCAATCTCTTCTTTCTCCACCAGAAACAAAATCAACCTCGTTAACATCAAGGTGAGAATTTATAAAAGAAATCATTTCATCAATAACTTCTTGATAAATATGATTACTATTGTATTGAGCAAAAACTCTATCGAAAACTTTTTTTGGAAGTTCAAGTTTATTATCTTTTTCTATATCAATAAATTCTAAAAAATCAACAGCCTCTTTTTCACTACCATAAAGGAAATGAGTATTAATAAAATAAGGACCTATTTTACCTGAAGTATACCAAAAAGGCTTGTTATCAGGGCAAACTTTAAAAGCATTAGTTTGAAACAAATATGAAACTAAATTACTCATATATAAAATCATTCCTTTCTTGAAAAAAATATAAAAAAATATCTCATATAATTAATCACTTATATCATAAATTAAAAAAGAAATAAAGTCAAGGAAAATGTGGAAAATTCACTTGTAGGACACAATAAAAACACTACTTGAAAAGTAGCTAGTAAAATGATAAGATGTAAACAATATAGAGTCAAAAAAAGTAATTATTGAAATAAATGAAAGGAAGTTAAAATATGGAGAATGCAATGGATAAACTAATAGAAAAGATACAAAAAATGAATAATCCCACAGTTATGGGCTTAGACCCTAGATATGAAATGATACCAAATTGCATCAAGGATAAGTATGAAAAAAATTTAGAAGGAGCTTCAAGAGCAATTATAGAATTTAACAAAGCATTGATAGACAAAACATATGACATAATTCCTGCAGTAAAACCACAAATAGCATTTTATGAAATGTTTGGAGTAGAAGGGATAAGAGCATTTCAAGAGACATGTGAATACGCAAAACAAAAGGGAATGATAGTAATAGCAGATATAAAAAGAGGAGATATAGGATCAACAGCTATGCGGATATTCAAATGCGTATTTAGGCAAAACCGCAATAGGAGAAAGAGAAGAAAGCATATTTGATGTAGATTTCATAACTGTAAATCCATATATGGGAACAGATTGCATCAAGCCATTCATAGAAAATTCTAAAAAATATAATAAAGGAATATTTGTATTAGTAAAAACTTCAAACCCTTCATCAGGAGAATTACAAGATCTAAAATTAGAAAATGGAAAAGAAGTATATATTCAAGTTGCTGAACTAGTAGAAAAATGGGGAGAAGAATTAATCGGAAAATATGGATACAGTAGCATAGCAGCAGTGGTAGGAGCAACTTATCCAGAACAACTAAAACAAATTAGAAAAGTAGCACCTCATACATACTTTTTAATACCGGGATATGGAGCACAGGGAGGAAAAGCAAAAGACATTGCCCAAGGATTTGACGAAAAAGGACTCGGAGGAATTGTAAATGCGTCAAGAACTCTAATGTGTGCATATAAATCTGACATGTGGAAAGATAAATTTCAAGAAGAACAATTTGCGGAAAGTACAAGACAAGAAGCAATACGCATGAGAGATGAAATAAATATGTGCATCAAGATGCAGGAAGAAAAGTAAATAGATATGTTAATTAAAAAGGAAAATATAATATGAAAAAAGCAATAAATGATTTTTTATATAAATTATTGAACAAACAATATGGTCAAGAGCTCACAGAAGAAATAGTAAAAGGATATCAAGAAACGAGACCTGTAACAATTAGAGTAAATACAATAAAATCAAATTTAGAAAATATAGAAAAAGAACTAGAAAAAGAAAATATCGATTTTAAAAGAGTAGGCTGGTATAAGGAAGCACTAATAATCGAAAATGCAAAAGAAGAAAGAATAAGAAATTTAGAAATTTATAAAAACGGCGAAATATATATGCAAAGCTTATCTTCAATGATACCAGTACTTATTTTAAATCCACGGAAAAGATGAAAACATCTTAGATATGGCAGCAGCACCTGGAGGAAAAACAACTCAAATGTCTGCATTATCACAAAATCAAGCTATGATAACAGCATGCGAAAAAAATAAAATAAGAGCAGAAAGATTAAAGTACAATTTAGAAAAGCAAGGAGCAACTAGAGTTAATGTAATGACCGAGGATTCAAGAAAACTAAGTGAATACTTTTCATTTGATAAAATATTATTAGATGCACCTTGTAGTGGAAGTGGAACTGAAAATATATATTCAGAAACTTTTACAGAAGAACTTATAAAAAGGTCTGCCAAGACACAAGAAGAATTACTAAGAAAAGCATTAAAGATACTAAAACCAGGTCAAGAGATGGTATATTCTACTTGCTCAATACTTCAAGAAGAAAATGAAGATATACTAAACAAAATATTGAGAAAGTCAAATGCAGAAATTGTGCCAATTCAAAAAGAATTATTTAGGGAAGTAGAACTATTGCCTGTTAAAATGGAAGGAACAATTTGTATAAAACCGAGTAAGTTATATCAAGGATTTTTTGTTGCAAAGATAAAGAAGTGTCTTGAAAAGAAGAAATAAATTACCCTAAAGAATCAAGGATAAACAGTATAAAAGGATTATAGATTTTATATTCTATAATCCTTTTTACTATTATTTCATGACAAGATAGTTCCAAGAACCAATATACCCTCATTTTCTGCATAAATAGTATTGAATTGAGAAATAGGAAGCGGATTGTCTCCAAGGCCACATTCAATGGTATAACCAGGCAAATTATAGGATTGAATAAACCAATCTTTATAGCCTGCAAAACTTGATGCAAAAGGAGTATCTTCTAAATCATATCCACTTGAATTTGCAAACTGTTCAGCAATATAGTAAGAAGCAGGAGGAAGAAAATCAAGGTATCTCCAATAAATAACCCTTCCTTGAGTATGATAAGCTAAGATAAGTCTAAAATTATGTGCCAAAGTGAAACGATACATAGCAACCGCTTCAGGTGCAACAAGAGGACTAGATCCTACATAATCACGAGGGGCTGGAGAAGTAAAGCCCTGTGCAAATTTTATTTCCTTCGCTTGATCCCAACTTGCAGGAAATTGCAAATTTAAATCCACACCTGTGGAGTTAAAAATATACCAATCACACAAATACACTTGAATTTAATTGTCATAATGATTCATTTTCTTGAATAATCTGTATTAGAAAAATTATAAAAAGGAGTTAAATAATGAAAAAAGATAATCAAGAAATGAAAAGCGATAAATCAGAATTTAATACATATTGTATTTTTGCAGAAGAAAAGCAAGATATTAGTCAGACAATAGGGTTAATTTTTAAGGACTATTTAGAAAATTTGAAAATTAAAAAGTAATTATTCAAAAGTATTTGCAAAATTTATTTGAAAACATTTTTATGTAGATGCTTACGGAGAGGAGGGTAAATGCTAAAAATAAAAAATCAGGACTTCAAAGTACGGAATGTATATCAGGCTATCAAGAGAAGATGACGACAAAGGAGAAAGCGAAAGTATCGGTAATCAGAGAAAAATTTTGCAAAGATATATAGCGGAGAACGACTTGACACTTATTAGAGAATACATTGATGATGGTGTATCTCGGTACAACTTTTAATAGGCCAGGCTTTAATGAGCTATTGCATGATATTGAAAACAAGAGTATTAATATGGTTATTACTAAAGACTTATCAAGACTTGGTAGGGACTATATAAAAACTGGAGAATACATCGAAAATTATTTCCCAGAAAAGAATATTAGATATGTTGCAATAACAGATGGAATAGACACTTATATAGATAGCACAAATAACGATATAACACCTTTTAAAGCAATTATGAATGATATGTACGCAAAAGATATTTCAAAGAAAATCAGAAGTGTTTTTAGAGAAAAACAAAATCAAGGAGAGAATTTGTGTAGCATTCCAGCATATGGTTATAAAAAACATCCTAGTATTAAAAATAAACTAGTTATTGATGAAAATGTTGTAGATATTGTAAGAAAAATTTTTGATATGTATGCAAATGGACATAGTACGGTAGAAATAGCAAATTATTTAAATGGCAATAAATACCTATCTCCAACAGGCTATAGAAAAACAGGAATAGTGCAGGATAAAAACAAAACGGGATATAACTGGAATGAAGTAACTATATGCAACATTCTAAAAAATGAAGTATATATAGGAAATACTGTGCAAAACAAAACAACAGTTATATCATATAAAGTCAAAAAAATTAAAACTGTAAAAAAAGAAGATCAAATACGAGTAAACAATACACATAAGCCGATAATTGATAAATACATATTTGAAAAAGTAAATAGTATCTTGGAAAAGCGAGGAACAAATACAAAATTTAAATATGATTACTTATCAAGAGGGCTGATATATTGTTATCATTGCAAAAGAAAATTGCAAATAGTGCTAAAGAAAAGTAGAAGCAAAAACAGCAAATTACATCCATACATAACTTGCACAAATTATAAAACAAGAGGATATTATCCGATAAATATTAACTATGAAAAATTTGAAAAGCAAATTCTTGATATTGTTAGAAAAATTACGCAAACATATGCTGACAAAGAAATGCTTGATTCAGTATATGAAAGATACAAGAATAAAACCCTTGACATTAAAGAAGATCTCCAGAAAAAAATAGAAGAAATAAATAAAAAAATTTGTGAGATAAATAACGATCTTGATAAGATGTACACGGATAAATTAAGAGGAATCATTCTTCAAGAAGACTATATAAGGTATGCGCAAAAGATCACTTTTGAAAGGACAAATTTAGTAAAACAAAAAGAAAACTTAGCGAAAAAATTAACACAAGAAAAAAAGAGTGATAAAGCGAAAGAGGAAAATGAGTCAAGAGAAGTAGTAGAAAATTTTTTGAAATTAGAGCAAATAGATAAAATATACTTGTATAGATTAATCAATAAAATAGAGATTGACAAAGATAAAAATGTATACATCTATTTTAATTTTTCAAGGTTAAATTTTATGGATGAAAATCTAGATGGATTTATCAAGATTGAAGAACTCTTAAATTAAAAAAATAGTAAAACTGGTTGAAATTTTTTGCATAAAATATTGAAAAAGATACAAAATAATGATAAAATTATGATAATAAAATTTCAAGGAGGAATATTAAATGATTAATATTAGACCAGTATCAGATTTAAGAAATAAATATCCAGAAATAGAGGAGTTAGTTTTAAAAGAAGATGAAGCGGTTTATTTAACAAAAAACGGATATGGCTCAATGGTAGTAATGAGTTTAGAAAAATACTCTAAACTAATAAGCGATTTAGAATATAATGAATATATTGAAAAAGCATTGGATGAAGCAGATAAAGAAGCAGAAGATCCTAATACTAAATATTTTACTCATGAAGAAGTATTTGGCAGTATAAGGAGGAAATTGAATGGAGAAAAAATATAAAATAAAATATCTTCCTTTGTTCTATAAAGATTTAGATCATATTACGGATTATATTAAATACCAATTAAGAAATGAAATAGCTGCAAATAACTTCGTTAATGAACTTGAAACAGAAATAAAACAAAGGGCATTTAGTCCTGATTCATATGAAGAATATATATCTACTAGAAAAAGAAAAAATAAATATTATAAAATTTATGTAAAAAAATATACAATATTTTATACAGTAAATAATAATATTATGGAGGTTAGAAGAATTTTATATTCAAGAAGAAATTTTGATAAATTAATATAAATATGTATAAATTGAAAAACTAAAAATTTAAAAAAATTTCTCCTACGAAGGCCCCTAAACTTATATTGAGAAATAAATATTTTAGTGATAAAATAAAAATAATTAAAGTCAAGGAGAGCTTTTATGGGAAGAAAAAAGAAAAACCAAAAATTAAATATTTGGAAGTCTATTTTTGCAGTAGTCATATTAATTTGTATTTCAATTTATGGGTATATCAATCAAAATGTAGATAAAAGCAATTCATTAGATGCAGAAATTGAAAATTCAGTAAATGAAGATAAAAATAGTCAAAATGCAGTATTTGATCTATCTACGATTCCAGAATATTCAGGAACTCCGTATGTAGAAATAAACAATAACATTCCAGATTTCACCGAAAAAGACTATACAACGGAACCATTTGAAAAATACAGTGAATTAGATGTACTTGGAAGAAGCGGAGTAGCCTATGCAAATATTTGCCAAGAAATCATGCCTCCAGAAGATGCTCAGAGGGGAGAAATCGGAGGAATTAAACCAACAGGCTGGGTACAAAAAAGATATGATAATTTAATCAAGGACAAATATCTGTATAATCGCTGTCATTTAATCGGCTGGCAACTTGCAGGAGAAAATGCAAATAAAAATAATTTAATAACAGGGACAAGATATCTTAATACAGAGGGAATGTTACCATTTGAAAACCAAGTAGCCGAGTACATAGAAGAAAATCAAAAAAATCATGTTCTATATCGAGTAAAACCTATTTACCAAGGAAATAACCTCTTAGCAAGTGGAGTTCAAATGGAAGCGTGGTCAGTAGAGGATTCAGGACAAGGAGTTCATTTTAATATTTACTGTTATAATGTTCAACCAGGCATAATACTTGACTACACTACAGGAGAAAGTCGTGCAGAAGGATAAAACTTGATAATTTACAATAAAGCTATTGTAAAATTATGTAAAAAGATATATAATCATCCTCAAGTTTAATTCTTGATACTATTAGGTCAATAGTATATTTTCAATTCAAAAACAATAAAAAAGAAGGAGTGGTTATATATTGAATTTAAATTTAATGAATGATTTATTCAATCTCAAGGAGAATAAGACCGTGCAAAATTTTATAAAAGAATTATCAAATTATTTAGAAAATAATCTAATGAATGGTAAGAAAAATCCAAAAACAGATAGTACTTGGAATAATCTACTTTCAGATAATCAAGAACTTGACAACAAAAAAATAATTTCAAAATATAAAGACAAAATGTTACTTGAGAGAGTAAATATATTGCAAAGCTATGCTTTGAGGACAAGAGAAAAGGGCGAAATGTATTACATATACAACACTAATACACAAGAAAAAGATACATACAATCTATGTATTTGCGATGAAAATAAAAGTAACGAAATAATTACAAAGAAAGTAGAAGAACTACCAAAAGGAGCATACTTGGGAAGTGTTTTAAGAAAACGAGGAGAAAATCTTGTCTTAGATCAAGAAGCAACTGAAAACCTTGAAAAAGAGATAAGCAACATGATCAAGAAAACAATAAAAGAACAAGACCAATATTTAGAGAGTAGAAGAATAGAAGGACACATATATCAAGTAAATGAAAAAGACTTAGGGAGAATCTGGCTATGCGATTTAAACGAGAGAGTAGGTGGAGGCATAGAAGAAATCGAAGAAATAGAATTCCCAAAAGATCTATATGAAGCAGCCAAAACAGGGGATTTATTTATATATCAAGACGGAACATATCAAAAATATTAATCAGAAGAACTCTATTAAAAACAAACTCAAATAAAACAATGAAAATAAATGATCAAGATTCAACAATTTAACATAAAAAGTATTGAAAAATTATCAAAAATGGTGTATAATAATCAAGATTAGCTAAAAGATAGCTATTTATATACAATACTTCAAAAACTGATAAAATTGGAAGGAGAAATTTTATCAAAAATTACAGTAAAAGTATGTTTAACTAAAACCTAAAAGGAGGATAAACAAGCATTGATATAGTTATGAACTAGGAACCCTATTAAAAAATCTATTTTAGGAGGACAATTATGAGTTACTTGATAGGCGTGGTATTTGCAATTACCGTCATGGGTTGCATCTTCGCATTTCACAACTATTCTTCTGTGAGATCCCTTCCTGAGGGAACAGAAGAAATGCAGGAGATTGCAGCACACATACGGATGGGTGCAAACACATTCCTGAAAAGTGAGTACAGAGTGCTTGTTTGGGCTATCGTAGGAGTTACAGCTTTCACTGCCGTTTTCCTTTCGTGGCATATTGCGATATCGTTTATGATTGGTACAATCATGAGCGGCCTTGCAGGCTTCATCGGAATGAAAATGGCGACGTATGCAAACGTGCGAGTAACAAACATGGCAAGAACTACCTTGGACATAGGGAAAACCCTGAAGGTTGCTCTTAAAGGTGGATCTGTCATGGGAATCTGCATGGATAGCTTCGCTTTGATCGGCGCAGTGATCGTTTTTACAGTTTTTAAAGACGATTTCCAGTCCCTTAATTCTGAAGTCAACTGGTGTGGCTTTACGTTTGTTCCGTTTGCCTATGACATGTTGGCTTACAGTTTGGGATGCTCGACCATAGCACTATTCAGCCGTGTCGGTGGCGGAATTTATACCAAGGCTGCTGATATGGGTGCAGATCTCGTAGGAAAAACGGAAGTCAATATCCCGGAGGATGATCCCCGAAATCCTGGAGTAATTGCTGACTGCGTCGGCGACAATGTCGGTGATGTTGCAGGACTTGGTTCGGATCTGCTTGAAAGCTATGTGGGCTCTTTCATGAGTGCTTCGATTCTCGCAATTTCGATTTTTATCAACTATAATGCGAGAGGACAGGCATTTATCCCCCAGCTTCTCCAGAACATGGTTGTATATCCTATTGCTTTTTCAGGACTTGGCCTCTTTGCGTGTATTGTTAGTCTTTTGTATGTATTCCATAAGAAAAACAACAATAATCCGCATGAGACACTGAACAACGCAACATGGATTGCAGCAATGCTGACAGCAATCTTGAACCTTGCTACAACTTACCTGCTATTCAACAATCAGGATTTCGGAACGTTGCCGTTTAGGTTCGGACTGTTCTCCCCGTTTGTGGCTGCTTTCTCGGGCATTGCAAGTGGTGTCGCGATTGGTGCTATTTCCGAGTATTACACAAGCTATGATTATGCACCAACCAAAAAAATCGCCAATTCTGCAAAAGAAGGTGCGGCAATTATCATTACTAAAGGCTTAGGCCTTGGTATGAGTTCTAACATGCCTTCAGTATTGGTGCTAGCTTTTGCACTGCTGTTTGCCTATTTGGCAGCGGGAATCTATGGTACTGCAATGGCTGCTGTCGGAATGTTGTCATTTGTAGGTATGACAGTTTCTGTCGATACTTATGGACCCATTTCCGATAACGCTGGTGGTATCGCAGAAATGTCGAAACTGGATCAAAAAGTGAGGGAGATTACCGATAAGCTCGATTCTGTGGGGAATACTACAGCTGCTATCGGCAAAGGATTCGCAATCGGATCTGCAACCTTTGCAGCAGTATCCCTGATGAATTCGTACTTGTACACCTACATACCGGCAGGAAGTGATGCGGTCATGAACCTTATGAATCCGCTGGTTCTTGCAGGACTCCTTGTAGGAGCGGCCCTTTCCTGTTGCTTCTCGGGAATTCTTATTGATGCTGTAGCAAAATCGGCCAAAAAGATGGTCAACGAGATACGGCGTCAGTTCAAAGAAATCAAGGGGTTAAGCACAGGAGAAGCTAAGCCTGATTACGCAAAGTGCATACAAATTGCAACAGAAGGTGCTTTGAGTGAAATGAAAACACCTGCTATCCTTGCCATTTGTATTCCTGTAATCTCTGGCTTGATCTTTGGGCCTGAGTTTGTTGCTGGTATCCTGTTAGGCGCAACTGTTGTCGCGATTATTCTTTTTTGTCATAGATCAAAATTAAAATTAGATACTATAAAGTTTCAAATTGGAAACTAATAAAATCCACACCCTCAATATTTGCTTTCCAACCAGAAGGAAAAGGTATGCTTGGATAATCTTCAGCAATCTTCTGAGCTTGAATATATGCTGGAGAATCATCAGAAATAGCAGTAGTTACCAAATCAACTCCATCTGGATTCACCATAGGAACAACATAGATAGAAGTAGTATTTAAAATATTTCTTGAATTATAACCATAAATAAAACTATCATTCACATAAGCCTTTGCTAAATTTTCAATAAACTTCATAAGTATAGGGCTAGTTATCCATTCATTAGCATGAATTGAAGCACTATAAAAAACCTCTTTTTCACCATTGCCAATTTTGAGATAAGGAATATCTTTGCCTAAAACGGATTTACCTATAGAGCCAATCTCGATGAAAGGAAAAACCGTAGAAAAAGCAGAAATATTCATCTGCATTACACTATAGGTATAACTTATATCAGTAGGGACAATATACGAAAAAGGAACGATAATATTTGAGCCAATAGTTAAATTATTAGGATCAACATCAGGGTTAGCAGCTAAAATCCTATTAACAGTTGTTGAAAAGCGAGATGCAATGCTATATAAATTATCTCCACTCCTTATCACATAGTTAGTATAGCCATAAATATAAGGGAATAAAGCATTCCAAGTATTAGAACCTACAATACCATCTTGAATCAAACCAAAATTTCGTTGAAAATCGATAACAGAATTATAAGTTAAATTTCCAAAAATACCGATCAATAGAACTTGAATAAAAGCCAATCTTCTTCAACGTACTTTGCAAAAGTTCTACAGTAGGTCCGGATAGAACCAAGTTTTAAAGTTTCCATATAACCTCCAAAAAAGTATAAATATCTAAAATAATATATTCAAAAAAAATATAAAAGTGTATGGTAAAAAGATGAATAGTAAAAAAAATTGATTAACATATTGTAAATAAATATAATTTGTGTTATATTTGTTATGAAAAAAGACCTAGATGGAGGAAACGCATTGGAAAAAATAGTAATAGAAGGAAAAAGTAGATTAAAAGGAGAAGTTACAGTAAGTGGCGCAAAAAATGCCGCAGTTGCAATACTTCCTGCAACAATATTAATAAATGGAATATGTATTATAGAAAATGTACCAGAAATAAGTGATATAAAAGCATATTGTAAAATTTTAGAGAGCATAGGAGTAAAAATAAGGAAACTATCAAAAAACACACTTGAGATAGACTCAAGGAATATAACTAGTGTAGAAGCATCTTTAGATTTAACGAGTAAATTTAGAGCATCATATTATCTAGCAGGAGCATTATTAGGCAGATGTGGACATGCTGTAATAGGAATGCCAGGAGGATGCAAATTAGGCGCTAGACCAATGGATCAACATATCAAGGCATTTGAACTACTAGGAGCAACAGTGGAGACAGAACAAGGAAAGATAGAAGTAAAAGCAAAGAAATTACATGGAAATTCAATATACTTGGATATAGTATCAGTTGGAGCAACGATTAATGCAATGCTTGCAGCAGTTTTGGCAGATGGAATTACAACGATAGAAAATGCAGCAAAAGAACCACATATAGTAGATTTGGCAAATTTCTTGAACAAAATGGGAGCAAATATTATGGGAGCAGGTACAGATAGAATAAAAATACAGGGCGTTCCAGAACTTAAAAAGAATGATACCTACTCAGTAGTGCCAGATCAGATAGAGGCAGGAACGTTTATGCTTGCAGCAGTTGCAACAAGGGGAGATATAGTAATAAAAAATTGCATCACAAAGCACCTTGAACCTGTAACAGCTAAAATAATAGAAATGGGAGCAGAAGTTCAGGATCTAGGGGGAGATGCAATAAGAGTAACATGTAACAAGAGACCAAATAAAATAAATATAAAAACTTTACCATATCCAGGATTTCCAACCGACCTTCAACCACAAATGGGAGTGGCTATGACAACTGCAGAAGGAACCAGTGTAATAAATGAAAGTATATGGGATTCAAGATTTCAATATACTGAAGAATTAAACAGAATGGGTGCAAAAATTACAGCACAGGGAAAAGTGGCATTTTTTGAGGGAGTAGAAAGATTAATCGGTGCACCAGTATACGCATCAGACTTAAGAGCAGGTGCAGCTTTGATAATAGCAGGAATATTAGCAGAAGGAACAACTCAAATTTACAATGTGGAACATATTGATCGAGGATATGAAAACATAGAAGAAAAATTCAGAAAATTAGGAGCAAAAATCGAAAGAGTAATAGAAGAGGAAGAAGGATAAAATTGAAATTTTGTAGTCTATATAGTGGAAGTAGTGGAAATAGTTTATTTGTTCAAGGAAATGAAACAAGAATTTTAGTAGATGCTGGAGTAAGTGCAAAAAAAATTACAGAAGCACTGGATTCTATTAATGTAGATATAAAAACAATCAATGCAATTATAGTAACACATGAACATATAGATCACATCAAGAGTTTAGGAACGCTTGCAAAAAAATATGGTATACCTGTATACGCAAATTTAGGAACTTGGAACGGAATAGATAATGAATCAGCCGTAATGCCAATAGAAAATAAAAATTATTTTAAAATAGGACAAGAATTTGAGATAGGAGATTTGAAGATAAATTCTTTCTCAACTTCACATGATGCAATGGATTCTTGTGGATTTAGCATCAAAAATGCGAATAAAAAAATAAGTATAGCAACAGATCTTGGAGAAATGACAAAAGAAGTACTTGATAATATCAAGAACAGTAAATTTTTATTATTAGAATCAAACTATGATCCAGAAGTTTTAAAATTTTGTTCATATCCATACAATTTAAAAACAAGAATATCAAGTAAGAGGGGACACCTCTCAAATAATGAAGCAGGTCAAACAATATCAAAACTTATAGAGCATGGACTTGAAAGAGTAACACTTGGACATTTAAGTAAAGAAAGTAACTTCCCTGAGTTAGCGTATAGAAGTGTGGTAAATGAATTATCAACAAGGGGAATAGGAGAAAAAGACATAGAAATCAATATTGCAAGTAGAATAGAGCCAGGAGAGGTAATAAACATTTAATAGCTTTTCAAGTGTTTATTACTTCAAGAAACCTTTAAAATCATATATTAAATTTACAATAATATATTTATGTAATCAATTGACAACTTGATGAATATGCGATAAAATATAATCGATTTATTTAAAGTTCAATTTTTAATTAAAATCTTGAAAAAAAATCCCTAAAAAATGAAATAAGAGTTAACATATGAAAAATTTATGAGATATTGTTATAGAGATAAAGGAGGAGAAGGTGCTCAAGAAGTTAATCGAAGTAGTGTTAGTTTTTGCGATAATAATGTCAAGCATAGCTTTGGGAATAATAGTTGGAGGAGATATAGTAGATGGATACAATAGTAGAAAGTTAGTAAGTAGTACATACCAAAGTTTGACAGATAGCGAGGGAGAAAAAGCAAAGAGTCAGGTAAAGTACGGTGATATTCTAGGAATTATAAAAATAGAAGATATCGATTTCGAAGGAGTCGTATACGAAGGGACTACTCAGGAGATTTTAAAGAAAGGTGTTGGCCATTTCCAAGAAACACCTGTGGAAGACGGAAATATCTGCTTTGCAGCGCATAATACAAATAAATTCTGGGCAAAGCTCAAGGATGTCAAAAGAGGGAGTAAAATTTTATACAGAAACTATCAAGGAGAAAAAGAATATGAGGTATTTTCAATCAAACAAATAGAAGAAACAGATTCAAGTTTGATTGAAAATACAGAAGAAAATATGGTAACGCTTATAACATGTGTAAAAGGGCAAAAAAATAAAAGACTATGCGTTCAAGCTAAGCAAAAAAATATATAAAAATCAAGTGAATGTAAATATATTCACTTGATTATACAAATTGCACATTATAAAAGTTTCTCTATTGCAATTTTTTACTCTTATTCTTTTGCTTTTGATACTAGATTCTGATATTTTGAGATTATACTGTTATATTGGTTGAGTAATGATTCTGAATAAAATAATAATTGATCATTTTCAACTTTCCAACTTTCTTTGTTTTCTGCAAGGAAATCAATAGTTTCTTCTTCAGCTTCTATCAATAATTTAATAGTATTTAAACTGTCTAGAATTTCATCTTTAGAAGATTCCATTTCATATAAACTATCTCCAAGTATATATTGTTTATAAAAATCTGTATAGTATTCATTTAATCCACTATCTTTTATATAAGACATGGCAGTCTCTTCTGTAAGATAATTAGAAAAATCAGTTATAATTGCATCTAAAGAGGTCTTAGATTCGCTTAGTTTTTGTTTTGTATTAGTAAAATCTGGACCATCTTTCTTGATATTATCAATACCTACAGCATTTTTTATAGTTTCATCATTTACTAAAGTGTCAAATTGTTTCATATAGCTTACAAAATCTTTAGAATACTCCTTTACAGCCTTTTCTACTTTTGCATAATCATCAGTAGTGACAGTTGTAGAGATTTTTCTATCCAAAGATTCATAATCAAGAGGATAATGGTCTAATAAAGCATATAATGAATCAAGTTCCTCTACTAATTCTTCCTCTTGTTTTAAATCAGATTTAACTTTGAATGCTACTGCTACTATAAATATTATTACAAAAATAGCAATGACTAAAAATATTATTTTTGTTCTCTTTTTCACGCAAATTTTCCCCCTTATGGTGCACCCAGAGGGATTCGAACCCCCGACCTTCCGGTTCGTAGCCGAACGCTCTATCCAGCTAAGCTATGAGT
>CANQMI010000022.1 GCA_947624905.1 uncultured Clostridia bacterium | reverse complement strand
CAATCTGTAAGAGACAGTATTTTGAAAGGAGAGAAGAAACTTTTTCGGATTAGAAGAAAAACTAGGAATTATGAAAAAGACTGCAAAACAAGAAAAACAGATACAAAAGATTCTATCAGAATTGTCGCAAATACAAACTAAGTATACAGATGAACAGATAGCTGATATTTTAGCAAATATAGAAAAAGAACTAAAATGTTTAGTTTAAAGAAAACTAAAAGAAGGGAGAAAGAGGTATGGCATTTGAAGGATTATCTACAAGATTACAAGGAATCACAAAAAAGCTAAGAGGGAAGACGAGAATAACTGAAAGTGATTTAAAAGAAATTACCAGAGAGATAAAACTTGCACTCCTAGAAGCAGATGTTAACTATAAGATAGTAAAAGAATTTATAGCTGAAATAGAAACAAAAGCACTAGGACAGAATGTCCTTGACTCACTTACTCCAGGACAACAGGTAGTCAAAATAGTAAAAGACGAATTAGTGAAACTACTAGGTGGAGTTGAAAGTAATATAAACTTCACACCAAATCCACCAACGATAGTAATGCTTGTTGGACTACAAGGTTCAGGAAAAACAACTACAGCTGGAAAACTTGCAAATTTATTTAGAAAACAAGGTAAAAGGCCACTATTAGTTGCATGTGATGTATATAGACCAGCAGCAATCAAACAATTGCAAGTTGTTGGAGCATCATTAAATATCCCCGTATTTGCAAATGAAACTTCAAAAGATGTTGTACACATTGCAAAACAAGCAATAAATGTTGCTATATCGAAACTCTATGATGTAATTATACTTGATACAGCAGGAAGGTTACATATTGATCAGGAGCTAATGTTAGAGCTTCAAAATATTAAATCAAATGTTAAACCACATGAAATATTACTTGTAGTAGATAGTATGACAGGTCAAGATGCAGTAAATGTTGCGACAAGTTTCAATGAAAAATTAGGAATTGATGGCGTAATCTTGACAAAATTAGATGGTGATACTCGTGGTGGTGCAGCACTTTCAGTCAAGAAAGTAACAGGAAGGCCTATAAAATTTGCTGCAACAGGAGAAAAACTAAGCGATATAGAAACATTTCACCCAGATAGAATGGCATCAAGGATACTTGGAATGGGGGATGTCTTATCAATAATAGAAAAGGCAGAAGAAGCATTTGATGAGCAAGAAGCAATAGAACTTGAGAAGAAATTAAAAAAACAAGAATTTGACTTGGATGATTATTTAACTCAGTTAAGACAAGTCAAAAAAATGGGTTCTTTTTCTTCTATTTTGAAAATGATACCAGGAATGAACAAACTAGGAGATGTCAAGATAGATGATCAAGAATTTGTAAAAATAGAGGCTATGATTTGCTCAATGACAAAAAAAGAAAGAAGAAATCCAAGAATTTTAAATGGTAGCAGGAGACAAAGAATAGCAAAAGGTTCAGGAACAACAGTACAAGATATAAATAGATTCATGAAATCTTTTGAAATGACTCAAAAAATGGTAAAGCAAATGAATAATAAAAAAGGTGGAATGAAAAATGCACTAAAAGGCTTGAATATGAATGACATCAAAAACCTAAAAATCTAGTTATTAAATTTTTAATATATATATTTAGAAATTAGAAAAAATTCTAATAGCTAAAACTTGAATCGGAGGTGAATTTAAAAAATGGTAAAAATCAGATTACAGAGAGTAGGAAAGAAAAAAGCTCCTTTTTATCACATTGTTGTTGCAGATTCTAGATCACCTAGAGATGGAAAAATAATAGAGCAAATTGGAACTTATGATCCTATGCAAGATCCAGCAGTTGTTTCTTTAGACAAAGAAAAATGCGATCAATGGATCAAAAATGGTGCTAGACCAACAGATATTGTAAAAGCATTAATATCTAAGGCATAAGAAAAATTAAATAATTAACATCTTGCATTATAAAAATGCGTAAGAAGGGAATGATTTAAAAGCATGAAAGACGTTTTACAAACAATTATTGAGACTCTAGTAGAAGATAAGTCTCAAATAAAAATTACCGAAGTAGATGGAGAAAAAAGCACTATATTTGAAGTAAAAGTTGCAGAAAGCGATATGGGTAGAGTAATAGGAAAAGAAGGAAGAATAGCTAAAGCAATAAGAACAATCTTTAAAGCAGTAGGAGCAAAAGAACAGAAGAAGATTACAATCGAATTTATAGATTAATAGCATTTACTCTTGAAAAATAGTGGAGGATAAAATGCAGAATTTATTAGAAATAGGCCAAATAGTAAACTATTATGGAATAAAAGGTTTTCTAAAAGTTATACCTTTTACAGACGATATAAAAAGATTTGATAATTTAAAAACAGTATACATTGAAAAAAATAAAAAACTTGTGGAAATGCAGATTGAAGAAGTTAGGTATCATAATCAATTAGTTTTATTAAAACTAAAAGGTCTTGATGATATAAACGATACTATTCAGTATAAAAATTGCTATATCAAAATAGACAGAAAAGATGCAGTAGAGCTTCAAGAAAATAGTTATTTTATAGTAGATTTAATAGGTATGGAAGTATATACCGAAGAGCAGAAACTACTTGGAGTAATTGTAGATGTATTTCCAACAGGAAGCAATGATGTATATGTTGTAAAAGACAAAATGGGTAAACAAATTTTATTACCAGCAATAAAAGATGTAGTAAAAGATGTACAAGTTGAAAATAAAAAAATAATAGTACATCTAATAGAAGGTTTAGGAGAAAATCAATGAAATTTAGTGTGCTTACACTTTTTCCAGAAATGTTTGATGCAATCAAGACAAGTATAATTGGAAAAGCAATAAAAAACAAAGCTATTGAAATAGAAGTTGTTAATATAAGAGACTTTTCTAAAAATAAACATAAAAAAGTTGATGACACGCCTTATGGTGGCGGAGCTGGAATGATAATGATGCCAGATGTTGTATATGATGCGTACAAATCTGTAAAAACAGTCAAGTCAAAAGTTATATACTTATCACCACAAGGAGAAACTTTAAATCAGGAAAAAGTAGAAGCTTTAAGCAAAGAAGAACATATTATTTTACTATGTGGACACTATGAAGGAATTGATCAGAGAGTTTTAGATGAGATTGTAGATCAAGAAATTTCCATTGGAGATTATGTTTTAACAGGTGGAGAAATACCAGCAATGGTAGTCATAGATACGGTATCAAGATATATTGATGGAGTAATAAATAAAGAGTCAATAAATGAAGAAAGTTTCTCAAGAGATAATTTATTAGAGTATCCACAGTATACAAGACCAGAGGAGTTTCATAATATGAAAGTTCCAGAGGTTTTACTTAGTCGGACATCATGAAAATATAAAAAAATGGAAACATGAAAAATCGTTAGAAATAACAAAGAAAAAAAGACCAGATTTAATAAATAAAAAAAGTAAGGAGGAAGAATGATGGACATAATAAAGTCTATTGAACATGAACATTTAAAAGAAAAAGTTCCAGAATTAAAAGTTGGAAATACAGTAAGAGTTCATGCGAAAATAAAAGAAGGAAACCGTGAAAGAATTCAAGTTTTCGAAGGAATTATAATTAAAAAACAAGGTGGAGGAGTAAATGAAACATTTACAGTAAGAAAAATTTCTTATGGAGTAGGTGTTGAAAAAACTTTCCTTTTACATTCACCAATGGTAGAAAAAGTAGAAGTAGTAAGAGTTGGTAAAGCTAGAAGAGCTAAACTATACTATCTAAGAGATAGAATTGGTAAAGCTGCTAGAACAAAGGAAAAAGTTGGAGCTAAAATTGAAACTAAAGAAATAGTTTTAAAAGAGCAATTAGACGAAACACCTGTAGAGGAAGAAACTGTAGAAACTCCAGCAGAACCAGTAGAAGAAGTTAAAGCAGAAGTAGTAGAAGAGAAAAGAGAAGAAACAGCACAAGCAGAAGAAGTAGAAAAACCAGCTATTGAAACAGAAAATCCTGTATCTTATGAAACTACTGATACAGTATCAGAGGAAAAAGTAGAAGAAGTAAAAGAAGAACCAGTAAAAGAAGAAACTGTAGCTGAAGAAGAAACAAAAAAAGAACAAGAGTAATCAAGGAAAAGCTCTATAAAATCTTGAAAAAAAATACAAAAATTCCAGTGAGAGATCACTGGAGTTTTTGTATGTAGGACTTTTTCATTCTTTTTCAATGAGGTAGTCATAGTAATCGATGTTGCTTATGATTTCGTCATAAGCATCAAAGTTGCTGGGATTCAGCAGGGCTTCTACTTCATCCGGATGCCACCTCAGAATGTCCTTGAGACCCAAATTAGGGTCAAGTGCGAGGATCTGTTCAAGCAATTTGTTTATCTGCAGGGTCGTTACATGGAAGATGTGTGTCATTTTAAACTCTTTGCTCCTTTTCAAAAAAATTTCCTCGATTCAACTATTTCCTACACTAGGATATACTATAATTATAACATAAATTTGACATAAAATCAAATTATCAGGATATTCAAACTTATCTGATAAAATCCTACAATATTAATAAAAAATTAATAAACTATCTATTTTTTCTTAATAAATTATTTGATATAATATAATAAAAGAAAATGCACACTTAAACATATTGCTTGACTAATACTGCCACTAAAAAGGAGAAAGATTATGTATAATATTTTAGTATGTGATGATGATCAAGAAATAGTAAAAGCCATAGAAATATATTTAGTAAAAGAAAATTATAATGTGCTCAAGGCCTATGATGGAGAGCAGTGTTTAAAAATATTAAAAGAAAACACGATACATCTTATTATATTAGATATAATGATGCCTAAAAAAGATGGAATAGAAACAATAGGGGAAATAAGAAAAGAAAAATCAATTCCAGTAATAATGTTATCTGCAAAATCAGAAGATGAGGATAAAATAAAGGGACTTAACTTAGGGGCAGATGACTATGTAACAAAACCATTTAATCCACTTGAATTGATTGCAAGAGTAAATTCTTGTATAAGGAGATATACAAAGTTAGGAACTATAGTTAACGAAGATAGTAAAAACATATATACATCAGGGGATCTTGTAATTGATGATGATTTAAAAAAGGTAACAGTTGAAGGAAAAGAAGTAAAACTCACTCCAACAGAATATAACATATTAAAATTCTTGACAAAAAACAAAGGAATAGTATATTCAATAGAACAAATATATGAAAATGTATGGGAAGATGAAGCTTATGGCGCAGAAAATATAATAGCAGTACATATAAGGCACATAAGAGAAAAGATAGAAATAAATCCGAAAGAGCCAAAATACCTAAAGGTCATATGGGGAATAGGATATAAAGTCGAAAAACTTTAGAAAGGATCAGGGATGTAAATGAGAGAAAATAGAGCTTTAAAGATTATAAGTTATATAACCTTGCCAATATTTGTTGCAATCATAATAATGTCGTTCATATATTCAGTAGCAAAGCAAGAAAATATTTATAGATTAGATGTTTCATATTTTGAAACAGAAGAGTTTGCGCAAGAATATATGCGAAGATTAGGGACAATAACAAATGAATTAATATATGAAAGTGGATTACCAAATAACTATGATGATAAATATAGAATTTTTTATACATCTAATACAAGCATATTAAAGGATTATTACTTTTTAGTAGTATATAAAGATAAAGCAATCACAAATGTGTATTCAAAATATAATATAGAAGAAATCAAGCAGTACATAAACGATAAAAATGGAAAACAGTTTATTTCGATAAACGGAAATATAAAATCTAATTCATTAAATCAAAATATAGACCAATACAAACACTTACTTGATCACGTATACTACAATACAAGTAAAACAACTGAGCAAGTAACTACTGATAAATCATCTTCTACAATTAGCACAACTCCAGTATATCAAACAGCCAAATTTGAAGACTATCAGATATATACAACATATAAGGCAGAATATGATTTGACTGGTGAGGAAGAATTCATAGTAGGAATTTTACGATTAATTCAACCCTATGAAAATATACTTTATATTTCGGTCCCAATTTGTGCTATTTTGACACTTATGAGTATTATATATTTAGTAATTTCTATAGGCCATAAAAAAGGAAAAGATGAAATAGATACAAATGATTTTGATAAAATTCCGTTTGAAATTATTTTGCTAATAGTTTGGGTTATCGTTATAATAAGCTTACTGATAGTTAAATTTATTATGAGTTTTTATGGATCTGATGTATATTACAAGTTATATTTAAGTGCAGCAATATGTCTATACTTTGTAATATATATAGTCTTTATGACAGCTATGACTACATTTATCAAGAGAATAAAGGCAAATAATTTGGTACAAACTTCAATAATTGGAAAAATATGTACATCAATAGAAAAGTTATTAAAAAATTTTAAAAATAGCTTAAACAATATGACAATCTCTGCTAGTAATGGAGCAAAACTAATAATAAGTATTGCAATATATTTAACAATAATGGTAATAGTATTTTTAATATTAAGAAATCAAATTTTCTTGGCAATATTAATTGATACATTGATAATGATATACGCAATTTATCAAATAATAAAAAGAATTAAATCTTTTGAAATGCTTGAAGATGGGCTAAAAAATATATATCAAGGAAATAATAATAAAAAGTTAGATCCAAATGATTTTACCAAAGAATTTAGAAACGCAGTAAACTACATAAATGACATATCGAATGGATTTGATAATGCAATAAAAGAAAAAATCAAAAGCGAAAGACTCAAGACTGAACTTATAACAAATGTATCACATGATATAAAAACCCCATTGACTTCGATCATAAACTATGTAGATTTATTGAAAAGAGAAAACATTAAAAACGATAAAGCCAAAGAATATATAGAAATTTTGGAAAATAAAGCACTTAGATTAAAAAGACTTACAGAAGACTTAGTAGAAGCATCAAAGGCATCATCAGGAAACGTGAAGTTAAAACTAGAGAAAATAGGTATAACAGAATTGCTAAAACAAACGACAGCAGAATTTGAAGAAAAATTTCAAGAACGAAAACTAGAAATAATTACAGATTTTCCAAAAGAAGAAATATACATTAGAGCAGATAGTAGATATATGTACAGAATAATAGAAAACGCATTTAGCAATATATCAAAATATGCTTTAGAAAATTCAAGAGTATACATAGATGTTAGAACAAATGAAAATAAAGTAAATGTAGCAATAAAGAATATATCTTCTGATAAACTTAATATAAGTGAAGAAGAACTTATGCAAAGATTTGTAAGGGGAGACAAGTCAAGAACAACAGATGGAAGCGGACTTGGACTTTCTATTGCAAAAAGTCTGACAGAACTTCAAACAGGAAAATTTAACATAAGAATTGATGGCGACCTATTCAAATTTGAGATTGAATTTGATAAAATTCAGGCCTAAAAATTTGATTTTATGCTGATTTTGTGGTATAATTATTATAAATAAGCCCAAGGGCTTAATTCAAATATGGAGGATTTTAAAATGGCACATTGCAAAGACGAGTTCTCGAACCACATGGGCAACTATGGCTACAATGAAGAAGAGGCAGCACGGAAAGTTTTGACGGTCAACGAAGCCTATGCGGTGGGCTCTCCCAAGAGTAAATGGAACCCTGCCAAATGTGTCCCTGATCCGAGAGGCGGATACAAGGTCGTCATTGAAACCATTGAGTAAATCCAGAAATCACCCGGCATGTTCGGGTGATTTCGTATATTTTAAAAGATAAACAAAAATTCCAGTGATTTTTCACTGGAATTTTTGTTTTAGAATCCTTATTCAAGGAATCATTTGATTGGTGTGCATTATGCTTGAAGCTCTGCTTCAAGCTTGTTAACCCTGTGAGACAGATTGCCGATAACACTATATCCGTAGGCAAAACCGCCTTCTCCATACATAGTCGGAGCGTCTTCCCTTGCAAGTTGTACTATAGTTTTGAGCACGGAGAGATTCTCACTTACGAGCAACTCTTCAGGACAGTAATACGGTAAACAATGATCTTCTGAGAATTCATCCATCACATCAACAAGGATATGATGAATCCGATAACGTTTGTTGCTTTCTTGAGAAATTGCTCTTTTGAGATCCTTTTTGCATTTTTTAAGTTCTGCATTTGCCTTTTCAATGTCTTCTGCAAGCTGAATATACTTCTTTTGAGTTATATCAGCGGGGTGATACATATATGAACTAAAAATACGCTGATAATTCCGGTCCGTGCAAAGAGAAAAAATACTTTTCATGCACGGAAGATCTGACTCAAGGCTTTCTTTTTGCATTGTCAGGCTAGAAATTTCATCCCGAAACTGCATATAAGATCTAGTTTCGGAAATGAGTTCACTCCAGTCAATTGCACGCATCTAATACACTCCTTTACAAATTTTTGGTAAAAATACCTTGAACAAATTATAGCATAAAAATGGACAAATTTCAATGTTTATAAATACTACATTAAAAATATAACCATAAGCCAAGATATTAACTTGCAAACTCTTGTTTTTTCTTGAAATATATTGTATAATAGTTAGCAATGGGGGAAAGACAAAATGAATGACAAAATAATCATAAAAGGTGCAAAAGAACATAACTTGAAAAATATAAATCTAGAAATTCCTAGAGATAAATTAGTAGTAATAACAGGACTTTCAGGATCAGGAAAGTCTTCTTTAGCGTTTGATACATTATACGCAGAAGGACAAAGAAGATATGTAGAAAGTCTTTCTTCTTATGCTAGACAATTCCTAGGAATAATGGAAAAACCAAATGTTGAATCAATCCAAGGACTTTCGCCAGCAATTTCAATTGATCAAAAAACAACTTCAAAAAATCCACGTTCAACTGTTGGAACAGTAACAGAAATATATGACTATATTCGTTTACTATATGCTAGAATAGGTATAGCATATTGTCCTAAGTGTGGCAAAAAAATAGAAAAACAAACATTAGATCAAATTGTAGATAATATACTTGAGCTTCAAGAAGGAACCAAAATTCAAGTATTAGCTCCAATAATTCGTGGTAAAAAAGGTGAATTTGTAAAACAACTAGAAAAATACCAAAAACAAGGATTTGTAAGAGCAAGAGTTGATGGAGAAACAGTAGAACTTAGTGATGACTTGGATCTTGATAGAAAGAAAAAGCACAACATAGAACTTATAATAGACAGGTTGGTCATAAAAGAAGGAATAAGAAACAGGCTTGCAGAATCAGTAGAAACAGCCCTTGAAAATGCAGAAAACCTAGTTTTGATCGATATTAACAAAAAGACAGAAAAACTATATAGCTCAAATTTAGCTTGCCCAGATTGTGGAATAAGTATAGGAGAATTATCTCCAAGAATGTTTTCTTTTAATAATCCTTTTGGAGCTTGTCCAACATGTACAGGTATTGGATATTTAATGAGAATGGATGAAGATTTGATAATACCGGATAAAGATAAAACTCTATATGATGGAGTAAAAGCATTTGGTTCAAGCACAATGAAAAAAGGCGAAACCATGGCAAAAATGTATTTTGAAAGCATCGGAAAACATTATGGAGTAGATATAAAAAAGCCAATCAAAAAACTACCAAGAGAATTCTTGAATAAGATATTATATGGAACAGGAACAGAAGAAATAGATTTTGAATATGAATCTTATGCTGGAACAAGAAGATTTAGAACACCATTTGAAGGAGTTATACCAACACTTGAGAGAAGACACAATGAAACAAAATCACAAGGAATGCGTGATTTTTATGAATTCTACATGACGGAAAGTGATTGCCCAACATGTAATGGATCAAGACTAAAAAAGGAAGTTTTGTCTGTAAAAGTTGGTGGAAAAAACATCAAAGAATTCACAGATATGTCAATCTCAGCAATTTTGGATTTTATAAATAAATTAGAATTAACTCCAAAAGAAAGAATGATAGCAGATCCAATTTTCAAAGAATTAAATAAGAGACTACAATTTTTAATAGATGTAGGATTAGAATATCTAACATTATCAAGAGCTGCTGGAACTTTATCAGGAGGAGAGGCACAAAGAATAAGGCTTGCAACACAAATCGGATCAAGTTTAACAGGAGTTTTATATATACTTGACGAACCTAGTATAGGGCTTCATCAAAGAGATAATGGAAAATTAATCGCAACCCTAAAGAAATTAAGAGATTTAGGAAATTCCGTGCTAGTTGTAGAACATGATGAAGAAACAATGTATGCGGCAGATCAAATTATAGACATAGGCCCTGGACCAGGTGTACATGGAGGACATGTTATAGCACAGGGAACAGCAGAAGAAGTAAAACTTGTAGAAAATTCTGAAACAGGAAACTATTTAAGTGGAAGAAAAAAGATTGCAGTTCCTAAGCAAAGAAGAAAATCAAATGGCAAATCTATAGAAATAATAGGGGCAGCAGAAAATAATCTAAAAAACATAGATGTAAAAATACCACTTGGAGTATTTACATGTGTTACAGGAGTATCAGGTTCAGGAAAATCAACCCTGATAAATGATATTCTATACAAAACAGTTGCAAAACAAATAAATAAATCAAATGAAAAACCAGGAAAATGTCAAGAGATAAAAGGAATAGAAAACATAGATAAAATCATAAATATTGATCAATCACCAATAGGAAGAACTCCACGTTCAAATCCTGCGACATATACAGGAGTCTTTGATATAATAAGAGAATTATTTGCAACAACGAATGAGGCAAAAATAAGAGGATATCAAAAGGGTAGATTTAGTTTTAATGTGCCAGGCGGAAGATGTGAAGCTTGCCAAGGTGATGGTGTTCATAGAATAGAAATGCACTTTTTACCAGACATATATGTACCTTGTGAAGTGTGTAAAGGAAAGAGATATAATCAAGAAACTTTGGAAGTAAAATATAAAGGAAAAACAATCGCAGATGTATTAGATATGACTGTCGAAGAAGCACTTGAATTTTTTGCAAATGTACCAAGAATTAAACAAAAAATCCAAACGCTTGCAGATGTAGGTCTTCGGATATATCAAATTAGGACAACCATCTACGACTTTGTCAGGTGGAGAAGCACAAAGAGTTAAACTCCGGAAC
The DNA here is from genome assembly GCA_947624905.1 of uncultured Clostridia bacterium. Classification (GTDB taxonomy): domain Bacteria; phylum Bacillota; class Clostridia; order TANB77; family CAG-508; genus JAAWPK01. The sequence goes on along the minus strand of CANQMI010000022.1, from coordinate 5,006 downwards.
AGAACTTTCTAAAAAAGCAACTGGAAAAACTTTATACATTTTGGATGAACCATCTACTGGACTTCATATTGCAGACGTGCATAGATTAGTAGATATTTTACAAAGACTAGTAGATACCGGAAACAGTATAGTAGTAATAGAGCATAATCTTGATATTATAAAAACTGCTGATTATATAATAGATTTAGGACCAGAAGGTGGAGAAAATGGTGGAACAGTTCTTCAAGTTGGTACACCAGAGCAGGTAGTAAAAAATGAAAGAAGCTATACAGGACAATTCTTGAAAAAATATCTAGAATAAAATAAAGGATTAATTCAGTAAATATGTGAATTTACTTGAATTAATCCTTTTATTATATATTTTGTAAAATTATTCCAAAAGTGAATTAATGTAGATAGCTCTATCTGTTGAATTTCTTATATCAGAATTAACGTTGTTATTTTCACTTTCAGGATTCGAAGAATTAATGTAATCACGATTAAAAAGATTCGAAAATAAGTACATTACAAAACAAATTAAAATAATGATAATTAGTGTAAGTTTTTTCTTGTCCATATTAAAATTCCTTCCATAAAATTAAAGTAAATACGCAAAAAGTAACTTTATATAAAAACTATTTATCTTATTATAGCAATAAAATTATAGAATTGCAAACATAAAATAATAATAAAAAATTTTATTGCAAATACAAAAATTCCAGTGAAAAAAATACTGGAATCTTTGTATTTGGCTCTATTTAATATGAACCACTTGAAACACTAACGATTGTTGCTTTCATTTTGATTGTTTTGATTATTTTTATTATTTTTGCTGTTGTTGTTATTGTTGTTGTTATTTTTCTTATCATTTGACATAGCTAACTGCACCTCCATTATGAATCAGATTGATATTAGACGAATACAACAAATGAAAATTTATTGATAATTCGTTTTTATATATGAATAGTATTAACTTGAAAGAGTCAAAATATACATCAAGTAAGAAAAAATATAAAATAAAAAATGAAAAATTTTCCATTTCATAAAATTACTAAAAAAGCTTAGAACACTTGACTTATACCATCAAAACATAATATAATATTAAAAGAAAATAAAAAGGAAGTAAAAATATATGTGGAATTTAATCGTGTTAATAATTGGACTTATACTTGTATCACTCGGAGTAATATCGATATATGATTCAAGACAGCTAGTAAAAAAATTATTTGGGTTTGGTGATCAAAACGAAGCAGCCGCAGGATTAAAGATACTAGGATTTATACTAGCAATTATTGGAGTGCTAATTATATATTTTAATTAAAAGGAACAAATGAATTATGGGACATAGAAAAAAAATTAGTAATAAAACTAAAAAAGAAATAGTTATTGGATTACTTTGTGTGATTGTTTTATTGATTGTCATGATAATATCAGCAATATTATATTTTGTTCAAGACGGAATGAATGAGAAAAATAATAATATACTATATTATAGTGAAAATCAAAATAAGGAAGAAAATAATATGATTGTTGTTGAGTTAGAGGATAAAAATGAAACTAATGAAGTAAATGAAACAAATGAATCTAATAATGTGATAGATCAAAACACTACAAATACAATCAATAATGACAATAGCAAAGATATTCCATATTATATAAAAGTAAATAATCAAGCAAATACAGTTACAGTGTACAAAAAAGATGCAAATGGAAAATATACAGTCCCTGTGAAAGCAATGGTTTGCTCAATAGGAGATGCAACACCAGAAAAAGGCGTATATTCAATGTCGGATAAGTACACATGGAGATTTCTACAAGGAAATGTATATGGACAATATGCTTGCAGAATAACTGGACATATATTATTCCATTCTGTGCCATACACTAAAAAAGACAAATCAACACTTGAATGGTGGGAATATGATAAACTTGGAACGAAAGCATCACTTGGATGTATAAGACTAACAGTACAAGATGCAAAATGGATATATGATAATTGTGTATCAGGTACAAAGGTCGAATTTTATAGTGATTCAAACCCAGGACCACTTGGAAAGCCAAGTGCTAAAAAAATAAGTGATGATGAAAGCGTAAGAAATTGGGATCCAACAGATCCAGATAAGAAAAATCCATGGAAAAATTATACACCAGATGAAAATAATCAAGATGCAAGTGAATCAGATAAAAGTGATGTAAATACAAACCAAAATAATACAGCAAAGCCAAACCTTGATGAAACAAACTCACAAAACGCTATAGATACATCAACAAATGTATTTACAGATAATGCAAACAATATGATCAAGGACAATTTAATACAATAATATGTAAGGTTTATAGGCATAACCTTGAAAGTAAAAACCTAAATATGTAGTACGAGGAAGCATAATTAATGAAAGAACATACTCTAAATCAATATGATCCAAAAGAATTTGAAGAAAAACTATATAATGAGTGGAACGAAAAGGGATATTTCACACCAAAAATCGATAAATCAAAAGTACCATATACAATAGTAATTCCACCACCAAACGTAACAGGAAAATTACATATGGGACATGCCTTAGTTATGACACTTCAAGATATATTAATTAGATATAAAAAATTGAGAGGGTTTAATACTCTATGGATTCCAGGAACAGACCATTCAGCAATTGCAACAGAAGTTAAAGTTGTAGAAAAGTTAAAAAAAGAGGGAAAAACAAAGGAACAAATAGGAAGAGAAGCTTTCTTGGATGAAGCATGGGCATGGACTAGAGAATATGGTGGAACAATAGTCAAACAATTAAAAAGCTTAGGATGTGCTTGTGATTGGACAAGAGAGAGATTTACACTTGATCAAGGATTATCTAAAGCTGTTGAAAAAGTATTTATAGACATGTACAACAAAGGTGCTATATACAGAGGAAACAGAATGATAAACTGGTGTCCAACTTGCAAAACATCTTTGTCAGATGCAGAAGTTGAATTTCAAGAAGAAAATACGAACCTATGGTATATAAGATATTATACAAAAGACAAAAAAGAATATGTTACAGTTGCAACTACAAGACCTGAGACAATGCTTGGAGATACTGCAGTTGCAGTAAACCCAGATGATAGCAGATATAAAGACATGATAGGAAAAAAAGTCATAGTTCCAATAGTCAAGAGGGAAATACCAGTAGTTGCAGATCCATTTGTTGAAAAAGAATTTGGTACAGGCTGTGTTAAACTTACGCCAGCACATGATTTTAATGATTATGAAGCGGGCAATAGATTAAACTTGGAGAAAATAGAAGTATTTAATGAAAAAAATATAATGCTTGATGTTGTTCCAAAATATCAAGGAATGGACATCTACGAGGCTAGAAAAGAGATTGTAAAAGACCTTGAGAGTTTAGGTGTTCTTGAAAAAATAGAAGACTATGTTCATAATGTTGGAAAATGCTACAGATGCCATAATACAGTAGAGCCAAGAATATCTATGCAGTGGTTCATGAAGATGGAAGAACTTGCAAAACCAGCAATAGATGTTGTTAAATCAGGAAAAATAAAATTTGTACCAGATAGATTTGACAAAACATATTTCCATTGGATGGAAAATATAAAAGACTGGTGCATATCAAGACAAATATGGTGGGGACACAGGATACCAGCATACTACTGTCAAGACTGCAAAGAGATAATAGTATCAAGTGAGATGCCAGAAAAATGTCCTAAATGCGGAAGTTCTAATATTTATCAAGATCAAGATACATTGGACACATGGTTTAGTTCAGCACTTTGGCCTTTTTCAACAATGGGATGGCCTGAGGAAACAGAAGATTTCAAGTATTTCTATCCAACAAATACACTAGTTACAGCTTATGATATAATCTTTTTCTGGGTTGCCAGAATGATTTTCTCAAGCCTTGAACATACAAAACAAATTCCATTTGATACAGTATTTATGCACGGATTAGTTAGAGATGCACAAGGAAGAAAAATGTCAAAGAGCCTTGGAAATGGAATAGATCCAATAGATATAATAGATGAATGTGGAGCAGATAGTCTAAGATTTTCTTTGGTACAGAATATGACCCTAGGAAATGATGTAAAATATTCAAAGGATAAAGCTGTTGCAACTAAAAATTTCGCAAATAAAATATGGAATGCGTCAAAGTTTGTTTTAGCAAATATTGATGATAGTTTAAAAGAATATGACAAAGAAAAATTGTGCATAGAAGATAAATGGATATTAAACAAACTTGATAAATTGGTAGTAGATGTAACAAATCACATTGAAAAATATGAAATAGGAATTGCAGGAACAAAAATCTATGATTTTATATGGAGTGAATTTTGCGATTGGTATATAGAGATGGTAAAACCAAGACTATATAGCGAAAATGATTTATCGAAAAAAGAAGTAATGTATACGTTGAATCATGTTCTTGTAACTTCACTTGAATTATTACATCCATTTATGCCTTTTATTACAGATAGAATATATAGAGAACTTGTTGTAGATCAAGAAAGCATAATGCTTGAAACATGGCCAGAAATAAAAGACAAGTTTGAATATGATGCAGAAGAAGAGAATATCGAGATATTAAAAAATATAATTATTAATATAAGAAATATAAGAGCAAATATGAATGTAGTTCCTAGCAAAAAAACGAAGTTGATATTTGTAACGACAAAGTATGTAGATGTTATAAATGAGTCTTTAGAATTTTTGAAGAAACTAGGATATGCAGATGACATAGAAATTAGGAAAGATAAAGAGGGAATACCAAGTAATGCAATTTCTATTGTTCAAGAAGGAATAGAAGTATTTATACCTTTTGAAGAGTTGGTGGATATAAAAAAAGAGATAGAAAGGTTGCAGGGAGAAAAGGAAAAGCTAGAAAGTGAAGTTGCAAGATCAACTAAGATGTTAGCTAACAAAGGATTCACGGAGAAAGCACCAAAAGAAAAGGTAAAAGAAGAAGAGGATAAGCTTGAAAAATATCAAGAGATGCTTGAGACAGTGAAAAAAAGGCTAGAGGAACTTGAATAAAAGA
>CANQMI010000021.1 GCA_947624905.1 uncultured Clostridia bacterium | reverse complement strand
TATTTACATCAATCATATCTTGAATACTATTCATAGCTGTAATCATAAGACCTTCTATTGGATGTTCGCTCATTTTTAATCATTCCTTTCTTTGATAAAATATATATTATATTGATAATATGTACCAATTTTACATTAATTATACAATCAAGGCTAAAATTTATAGCATTTCCATATTGATACAAAGGAAAGATTTGGAATTCTATCTTTCTATAATCTGCATTTTTTAATAATATACCGAAATATTGATGAGATGCTTGCTACTAAAAAAGCTGTTAGCATTGCATTTTCTGTTCCAATCTCTCCATGTAGTTTGAATTTTTCAACTGTCATTTTTAATCTTTTTATTATCTCCAATGACCTGATTTTTTTAACAACTTCAAAATCGTTTTTGATATCTTTTGCATCATTCTTTACGTTTTCGAGTTTTTCTTTTAGATTTATATTTTTTAACGTTTTTTCATTCAAGTTTATTTTTGCTATTTTAATTTTTCCAAATAGAAGTAATTCGATAAAAGCATCATATGTTTTTTCAAGTTTATCTTTTTTTATCCCGTTTTCTACATTGCTTATTTTTATTTCCTTGATATTTATCCTGATTACCAAAAATAGTATTAGAAAGATTAGAAAAGCTATAATCGATATGAAAATACAAAAAAATGGTAAAATTAGTTTCATATATGTGTTCACTTCCTCTCTAACTGAAACACATCTATTTCTAGTTTTACCATTTTTTGTAAAAATATACTTGATAATTTTTTAATTTCAAGCCTTATTTAAATCTATTTTACTATGTCCTATGTCTTTTAGCTACTGTTATATCTCCAAAAAGTTTATTCTGAGTTGTTTCAACTTTATTTCTTCTTGATAATTCTAAAAGTCCAGTAAATGCTGTTACTATTTCAACTTTATTACACTTTGAAAGTGTATACATTTTGTTGAAAACAAACTTAGGTTTTTTAATGAGTATTCTAAATATTTCTTTTACTTTACTTCCTACTGTATATGTATCTTTTATAGCAATCCTTTCTAAATTTTTTGCATTGTTGTTCATCTTGATTTGATATCTATCTAAAGCATTTTTATATAAATCTACAATCACGTCTTTCTCATATTTTTTATCCAATGTTTGCTTTGGTAATTCAATCTCTTCAGGATTTCTATATAATCTATCTGAGTATGTATTGTATAGATTTTTTAAAGCCGATGTAATTTCTTTGTATTTTTTATATTCAACAATTCTTCTTATCAATTCCTCTTCCGTAATCTCTTCTTCTTGATTATTATCAGATGTTGGAAGTAATCCTCTTGATTTTATTAACAAAAGAGTTGAGGCCATCACTAAAAATTCACTGCCTATCGCTAGTTTCTGCTCTTGAATTTGATTTATATATTCTATATATTGATCTGTTAAAGTATTTAAATTTATATCATATATATCCATTTTATTTTTATCAATCAAGTGGCATAACAAATCTAATGGGCCCTGAAAATTTTCTAATTTAATTTCAAGTTTGTTTGTTTCAAGTGTTAGTAATGTTTGCATTTTATTTTCCTTCCTAAGTACTCTTGAATACTATCTTGTTAAAAACATTTTATCAAGAAGTATCTATATAGCATTTAATCTTCCTTTATTTTTGAAATAATATCTGGATCAAATCCCCTATTTAATAGATATTTTGTAGTTTTTTCTTGATCTTTTGAGTTTTTTCTCTTTTCAAATATTCTTTTGGCTGATTCTAATTCATATTCCTCAAGCATTTCTCTATTTTCATCAAGATAATCGTTTATATCATCAGCATATATTCCTTTTTGATACAATTTGCTTTTAATTTCTCTAATAGACATTTCTTTTAAATTCATATATTCTTGAACAAGTTTTTGAATATATTTTTGATCATCTATATAGCCAACTTCTTTTACATATTCTATAATGTCATCAAGTATGTCTTCTTCTATCGTACTACAAAATTTTTTTCTTACTTCTGACTCAGTTCTTTTCTTGTATAATATATATGTCATAACTTTTGTTTTGTATTTATCAAATTCTTCTGGTGTATACATATTATTCTTCTTCCTCTACTACTTCTTCTAATTCTTCTGTTTCTTCTGGTTCAGTTTCTTCTTCTGTCAAGCTATTTTCAAATGCTTGTCTTTTATTTTCTCTTATCTTCTCTTCTATTTCTTTCATTATTTTTGGATTGTCGCTTAAATATTTCTTTGCATTTTCTCTGCCTTGTCCAATTTTTTCGCCTTTATAACTAAACCATGAACCACTTTTTTCTATTATATCTAATCCAACTGCTATATCCAATATATTTCCTTCTTTTGATATTCCTTTTCCATATAATATATCAAATTCGGCTTCTCTAAAAGGTGGAGCAACTTTGTTCTTGACTACTTTTACTCTTGCTCTATTTCCTATAACTTCTCCGTCTTGTTTTATATTTTCTACTTTTCTTATATCCATTCTAACTGAAGCATAAAATTTAAGTGCTCTTCCTCCTGTAGTTGTTTCAGGATTACCAAACATTATTCCTACTTTTTCTCTTAGTTGGTTTATAAATATTATAACTGTTTTTGATTTATTAACAGCACCTGCAAGTTTTCTTAGTGCTTGAGACATTAGTCTTGCTTGTAAACCTACATGTGCATCTCCCATATCTCCATCAATCTCTGCCTTTGGAACTAATGCTGCAACTGAGTCAACTACTATAACATCTAAAGCTCCGCTTCTAATCAATGATTCTGCGATTTCTAACGCTTGCTCTCCTGTATCTGGTTGTGAAACTATCAAATTATTTATATCTACTCCCAAATTTTTAGCATATGTAGGATCAAGTGCATGTTCAGCATCTATAAATGCTGCTTCACCATTTGCTTTTTGAGCTTCTGCAATTATATGAAGAGCAAGAGTCGTCTTTCCTGAACTCTCTGGCCCATATATTTCTATAATTCTTCCTCTAGGTACTCCTCCTATACCTAAAGCTATGTCAAGGCTTAATGCTCCTGTTGGTATAGCCTCTATATTCATTTCCTTGAATTCTCCTAGTTTCATTACTGAACCTTTACCAAATTGTTTTTCAATTTGTCCTAGTGCCATTTCTAGTGCCATTTTCTTTTCATTATTATCTTTTGCCATATTAATTCCTCCTATTATAAAAACGTTTGTTTGTCTATATTATATACTTAATAAATTTTTTGTCAATACTTTTTTAAAAAAAAATTAATTTTTTCTATAGCATGTTTCTATATTATAAAATGGATTATACCACGTTGGATTTATATTTCCAGCAAAACTTTTTGTATTGATTAAAGTGATTGTACTAAAATATAAACCTATATATGGTCTGTCGTCTTGATATAAAGATTGTAATTTATTATATTTTTCTTTTAAAGTATTTTCATCAGATATGCTATATAATTCTTTTAATATTGATGTAGCATCTCCATTTTCATAATTTGCAAGGTTATCATCACCAAAATATCTAGTTAAATCTGGTTTTATTCCTACTGTTACACCAGTTAGTAGTATATCGTAATTTTTATTTGCAATGTAATTTTGGTATGTTGAATCCTTGACTGATATTATCTTGACAGGTATTCCTATTTTTTCAAGATTTTCTTTTATGACATTTGCTGCTTTTACTCTTCCTTGATTAGACGAATTTACAACTAAATCTATTTTAACTTTTATATTACTTTTATTAACTTTCTTTTGCCAGTATCCACTCTTGTATTGCCAGCCATTATTTTGTAATATCTCCTTTGCTTGATTTTCATTGTATTCTTGATTTTGTTCACTATATAAATAACTTCCATAAGATAGAGGAAAATCTTTGACAATATATTTTCCACCATAAGCCACATTATTTATTTCTTCTTTATTGATTGCAAAACTTATTGCTTGTCTTACTTCTTTATTTGATAAAACATTTTCCTTGCAATTTAAAGCTAAATAGTCAAACTGTCTTCCACAAATATTTTTCTTGTTATATCCTATTGTACCAATATTTTCTTCAATATTTGAAGCTTGAGCTGTTGTTAATATATCTATGCTTCCAAGTTTATACGCATTATACATCTCTGCAATAGAAGAAAATATTTTAATATTTAATTCTTCTGCTTTTGGATTTATATTTTGTATGTTCCACCAACTGGTATTTATTTTTAATTGCATTTGTGTATTTATATCTACTGATTGAATTTTATAGATTCCTGTTCCCATTGGAATATTGTTCTTCGTTGAATCAGAAAGATCATCAACTTGATAAAATGAAGCAGATATTATTGGGAACGTTAAATTGTATTCGAACAAAGGTTCTTCGTGAAATAAATGTATTTTTAAAAGATTTGTACTAATTATTTCTACATAGTCTATATTTTCTACATTATCAAAGTATATACAATTATTTTCTAATTTTTTTATTGCATCAACTGTAAATTTTACATCATCTGATGTAAAATCTGATCCATTATGCCATTTTACATTCTCTCTTAATTTTATTAGATATGACGTGTTATCTGCTTTAGACCATTCAGTTGCTAAAGCTGGTTTTAGTTTATAATCTTCAGTTATGGTTAGGAGTGGTTCATATATCAATTTTGAAATATCTTGTACATTTTGATTTTTACTTGTTATTGGATTTAAATTATCTATATTTGATATCCCAAGTCTTAGATTGGTTATTTCTGTATTTGTATCTATAATTACATTATTTACATCAGATAAATCTTCTGTATCGTCATGATAGATATAATAAACGGAAAATAAAATTAATCCGAATTACTATAACTACAAATATGTATATAAAAATATTATTCTTCAACTTGGAATCCTCCTTGATAAAATTATTTATACTGATTGTTCTTTGCTATTTCATATATCAGTTCCATGTTATCATCTTGAGCAACCTTATTTTTTCTTATTTGCCCACATTTCATACATTTAAAAACTATAACGTATCCCTTTTTTGGACTTATTTCAATTCCTATTGGTTTTAATAATCCATGACATTCTTCTTCTCTATCTCCTGGATTTTTATCTACATGTTTAGAATAAAGGCAATTTGGGCAATGGTTTCTGCAAGAATAACCTAGTTTTCCAACTTTCGTTCCACAATTTTCACATACAAATTCTTGATCTATTTCAGTAAATTTAGCTCCCATATTTTCTACCTCTTATAACTTATATAATACTTGAGTTAAACTAATATTTTAATATTTAAATGCACTACCACCTATAAATTCTCTTAGAATTGAACTTTCTGGTATACAATCTGTTGGTATTGATTTAAAATAATTTAATAATTCAATAAGTCTTCTTGATTCTACATATTCTGGCTCTGAAGTTTGTATCTCGTTCAAAATTGGAAGTGCAAAATCTTTTAATACTCCCAATTCATATACTAAAGAACTATTAAACATTACATTAGCTTCCTCTTGATATGGAAATATATTTTTCTTTTCTCCTTGATTTACAGAATTCCATCTTCTAATAGTTTCTTTTGCAGAATAACCTCTATATCTGTAATCTCTTACTATTCTTCGTATTAATCTTGTATCAGTTGTTGATATCCTATTATAATAATCTACATTCAATATAGTTAGTGCACTTATGTATATTTTAAACTTTTGGTCTCTTGGTATAGCATCCGTAAGTTTATCATTCAAACAATGAATTCCTTCTATTACAAGCACTTCATTTTCTTTCAAATTCATTGTATCTCCTTGATACATCTTATGGCCAGTTTGAAAATCAAAAGTAGGTATTTCTACTTCTTCACCTGAAAGCAACTTCAAGATGTGTTCATTAAATAATTTTAAATCTACCGCTTCTATACATTCAAAATCATACTCTCCATTTTCATCTCGTGGAGTTTGTTCCCTTTCCACAAAATAATTATCAACTGAAAGAGTTTTTGGTTCTATGTTATTTAATTTGAGTTGTATTCCAAGTCTTTTTGCAAATGTAGTTTTTCCTGATGAAGATGGTCCTGCAATTAGCACCATTCTTATCTTTTTATCATTTGCAATCATATCTGCAATATTTGCTATTTTCTTTTCATGTAAAGCCTCAGCAATAAGTATTGTTTCTTTTCCTTGATCCTCTTCTACTTTTTTATTTAATCTATAAATTGTATTTAATTTCAAAACACTATAGATATCTTCATACTCCTGAAAAGTAGACATTAATTTTTTATTATCATTAAATGGTTTTAATTTTTCTGGATTTTCCTTGCTAGGATATCTTAATAAAAATCCATTTTTATATTTTTGTACATCAAAATTTTTCATGTATCCAGTTGAAATTGGCATGGTTCCATAAAAATAATTATAATAATTTTCGCAATAGTACAAAGATACACTCTCTTTTGTTTCTGTATTTAATTGAAGCGCTCCTCTTAACGTTTTTTCTTTCTCATAAAACTCTTCTGCCTCTTCTTTTGTCATTTCTTTTTTTAATATAGGTAAATCTTTATCTACAATTTCCTGGATTTTATTTTTTATATTTAATATTACTTGATCTGTTACTTCTAAATCATCAAATGTACAGAACATAGAATTATCTAATTGATAATTTATAGTAAAGTAGTTTTTGGGATAAACACTATATATTGCCATAGACATTATATACATTATTCCTCTTACATAGGCACTTTTTCCTTCTGTTGTAGTATAATCTAATAATTCTACTTCACCACTTGTCTTAGGTTTATAATCTAAGCTTTCAATTTTATTGTTAAAAATACAGCATAGTATATCATTTTCTGAATTTTTGATTACATCTTGAAGTACTTCCTTGATAGTCTCTCCTTGGTTTATTTCATATTCATTTTTATTACAAATTAATTTCATAAAATCTTCCCTTCATGTTTTATTTTAACAGTTTCTTTTGTTTTAGGTACATCTATTGTTTTATAATTTAAAATCAGAGAAGTTTAAATTTTACCCCTTGACTGTTTTATTCATCATCTAATTTAAGTACACTTAGGAATGCTTCTTGTGGTATATCTACATTTCCTATTTGTCTCATCTTCTTTTTTCCCTTTTTCTGCTTTTCAAGTAATTTTTTCTTTCTTGATATATCTCCACCATAACATTTAGCAAGTACGTCTTTTCTCATTGCAGATATGGTTTCTCTTGCAATAACTTTACCTCCGAGAACAAGCTTGAAGTGGTATTGCAAATAATTGTCTTGGTATAACTGTTTTAAGCTTTTCCACCATTTTCTTTCCTTTTGTATAACTGCTATCTTTATGAACTATAAATGAAAGAGCATCAACAGCTTCACCGTTTATGTGTATGTCTAGTTTTACAAGATCTGATCTTTTGTATTCTTTGAATTCATAATCAAATGACGCATATCCTTTAGTCTTTGATTTTAATATATCAAAAAAGTCATAAATTATTTCATTTAATGGCATATCATAGATAATTGTTACACGATTTGCATCTAAATATTTCATATCCACATATGAGCCACGTCTATTTTGGCAAATTTCCATTATTCCGCCAACATAGTCCTTTGGAGTTAATATTTCCGCCCTAACTATGGGTTCTTCTATATATGAAACTTCTTGCATAGGAGGAAGATCTGTTGGATTATATAGCTCTATCATTTCACCATTCGTTTTATGTACTTTATATATAACTGATGGTGAAGTCGTTATTAAACTTAAATCAAACTCCCTATCAATTCTTTCTTCTATGATTTCCAAATGCAGTAAGCCTAAAAAACCACACCTAAATCCAAAGCCTAAAGCTGATGATGTCTCTGGTTCAAACATTAATGCTGCATCATTTAATTTAAGCTTTTCTAATGCAACTTTTAAATTCTCATAATCACTTCCATCTACTGGATATATTCCACAGTAAACCATTGGATTTGCTTTTTTATATCCAGGTAGACTCGTTTCAGCTGGATTGTCTTTTAAAGTTATTGTATCTCCAACACTTATATCTGATAAATTTTTTATGCTTGCTGCAATATATCCGAACTTCTCCAGCTTCTAACTTATCACAAGGTACATATGTTCCTGGCTCAAAATATCCGAACTTCAACTACATCAAAAGTTTTACATGTTTGCATTAGTTCAATCTTATCTCCAACTTTAACTGAGCCATCAACAACTCTGACATATGCGATAGCACCTTTATAGTTATCATAATATGAATCGAAAATCAAACATTTGGTAGGACTATCTACATTTCCAGTAGGTGCAGGTATCTTTTTTACTATTTCCTCTAATACCTTGTCTACATTTAATCCGGATTTAGCAGATATACAAGGTGCATCTTCTGTATCTATTCCAATTATATCTTCAATTTCTTTTTTTACTTCTTCGACTCTAGCATTTGGAAGATCTATTTTATTTATTACTGGTAAAATCTCTAAGTTGTTATCAAGTGCTAAATATACGTTTGCAAGTGTTTGTGCTTCAACTCCCTGTGTACTATCTACAACAAGTATTGCCCCATCACATGCAGCTAAACTTCTTGACACTTCATAATTAAAATCTACATGTCCTGGTGTATCTATTAGGTTCATTATATATTCATGGCCATCTGACGCTTGATATTTCATTCTAACAGCTTGAGATTTGATAGTTATGCCTCTTTCTCTCTCAAGTTCCATATTATCTAAAACTTGTGATTCCATTTCTCTTTCAGGTAATACTCCCGTCATTTCTATCAATCTATCTGCTAATGTAGATTTCCCATGATCTATATGTGCAATTATACTAAAATTTCTTATATATGCTTGTTTATCTTGCATTTATTCCTCCGCTAAAATAGTTCTATTTTTCTAATTCATCTGGATTTGTAGGAGAATCATTTTCCCTTTTACTGTCAGCCTCAACCATAGCTTGATAAAGTTCTTGATCTATTGCTGCTTGTTTTGGAATATCAACTTCTATCATTCTTTTTTTAGCTTTCTCTGCTTCAGGTGATAATATCATGTTGTTTTGCTTTTTTATCTCTTTTAATCTCTGTTGTACTATTTTATCTAATTCTTCAATTGATCTCATGATGTTTCCTTCTTTAAGTTCTTCAAGCATTACCATCATCATCATATTAGTATATTCATCTTCACGTTTCATTTTCAATCTAGCTTGGATTTCTTCTTGTGTTATTGGCTCTATTCCATAGCCTTTTCCTTTTTGAATTCTTGAATTTACTAATTCATGGTATAAATTATATGTGTCTTTATTAGTTAAAGAAATTACAAAAGAAACAACTTCTTGAGCAATTGAATCTTCATCCCATTCACTCTTTCTAAAAGTTACAGTTCTTGAAATACTATCGTGTGGATATGATCTATCTGTAAAATTCTCATTTCTGTCTAAATCTCCATAATTTCTTGTAGGAATTTGTCCTGGATTTCTATAATAATATTGAAGTAGCTTTTGAATGATTATTTCTTCTCTTTCACAGTTTTCACCTTTTAATAATCTACTTCTTCCAAATTCGTCAAGTTGATATATGATTGGCTCTTTATATACTTTTTCAAGATACTTCAAAAACGACATGGCTGGTCCATTATCAGATATGCTTCCTTTTTCTATAGCTTCATCTACAATCATATCTTCTGCATATTTTATTCTTCTGCCTACGCTTTTTCTTAAATACTCTTTTACCTCTGGTTTTACATTGACTTTTCTAAAGTCTATTGCATTTCTTAGTTCTTCAAAGTCGTAATTTATGTAGCAGATTTTATCTGCTTGCCTTATGACTTGAGCAATTAGATCATCTGGTATTTCTTTATATCTATTTCTGCTGTGTGCCAATATACCTAGTATAATCTTTTTAACATCAACTAACTTTTTATCTACTCCACACCTTTCAGCAATCTTTTGAAATAATATTGCACTTTGTTCATTATGTTCAAAGCTTAAACTTCCTGTGTAGTCATCAGAATGTCCCTGTTTTTCTTCATATGCAGTGCCAAAATACATTTTCCTTCTCTGGAGAATCTTTTTTCTTTCTTCTTTATCATCAATTCCAAGCATAAAATCATTTATAACATTTTCACCTATATGCCCAAATGGTGTATGTCCTAAATCATGTGAAAGTCCCATTATCATAGCATATAGACTTGCTATCCTTTTATTAAGATCATAATATGCTGAAATTGTTTGTTCATCTCTCTTTAAATTCTCTAATCTTCTTTCTTTTTCTTCTGGATTAGCAGATAGTATACTTGTCTTTTTTAATTTAATATATTCTAAAGCAGATTTTCTTAGTTCATCATAAATACCTTCAATTATTTCTTTTGAAATAATTGCAACATTCATAGAATGTTGCCCTCTTGAACGTACGCCATTATTTAACATTGGTTGTTCGCTAACTTGAGTTTTACCATACAAAGCTCTATATTCTGGCGACTTTGTTATTTCAGTAACTAATCTTTTTAGTTCATAAAATTGTTCAAGTAGTAAATCTGTATTTTCAATTAACTCTATTGATAATTTTCCTTTTCTTATTCTCATTATTCTAGTTTTATTTCTCCTTTGCTAAAATTTTATATATTTCACCTATACCAATATTTCCTTGTGCAGAATTTTTAATAATTTCATCATCAAGTCTTATCATTAAATCTGCTTCAGAAAATTTTGCTGTCTCATAGTTTATTTTCTTGCCATTTTCTAGCGCTTTCCAAACATAATTAACTAGCTTTACCTCATTTACACTATCATCTTGGCATTTTTCAAAAAATGTTTTATCTAATTCTATTTCATCTTCTGCACAAATTTTTATTATTGTGTCTTTTCCAAGAGCTCTTTCGTATGCAATTAATTTTAATAGACTTTTATCTAAATAATCGATTTCATCTGAAATAAAATCTAAATTTAAAAGTAAGCTATCTAAAAATTCTCTCCTATTTGCATCTCCCTCTATTCTAAAAGAATTTGGATTTAAATTATTTGCATATTTTGAGAACATTATAGCATATACAGCATCTGAATAATTCATATTTTTTATTCCTTTCATTTGTATTTATTCAAAAATTTTTCCAGCCTCTAAATTATTTCCCCTCAAGAAATCATTTGGTGTCATCCTTTTTGCTTTTTCTGCTTGAATCTCTAATACCTTTAGAACTCCACCTTTTGCTTTTATATATAGTCCAATTTTGCTGTCAGATACAAGTATTGTTCCTGGTTTTATATCTTCTGTAATCTTGATTTTCAAAATATCACTTGATTCATTATTATCAAGGACTCTTGCTTGCCATATTTTAATAATTTTTCCATTATAGACTACATAAGCCCCCATAATTGGGTTTAATCCATATATTTTATTTTTAATTTCATTTATTGGTCTTTCAAAATCAATTTTTGCCATATCTTTGGTAAGCATTGGTGCTAATGAAAAATTGCCATCCTGTTTTTTTCTTGGTGCAACTCCTTCTTCTATTTGACTAATAGTTTTAACCAATAAATCGGCTCCGAATATATGAAAGTCTTTCCCAAAGTTCTCCTGTTGTTTCATATTCACCTATTTTAACTTTGGTTTGAAGTATTATATCTCCTTGATCCATTTTTTCATCCATATACATTGTAGTTACACCAGTTTCTTGATCTCCATTTAAAACTGACCATTGTATAGGTGCAGCACCTCTGTATTTAGGAAGAAGTGAAGCATGTAAATTGATTGAACCTTTATCTGGAATCTCTAGTATCTCTTTCGGCAGAATCTTTCCATAGGCTACAACACAAATTAAATCTGGATTTATATCTTTTATTTTATTTATAAACTCGACATTGCCTTTTACTTTTTCTGGCTGATATACTGGAATATTTCTTTCCTTTGCAAAAATTTTTACATCAGATTCTGTAAGTTTCATTCCTCTGCCTTTTTTCTTGTCTGGTGCAGTTACAACTCCGACCACATCCATTTTAGCATCACATATAGCCTTCAAAGAATTCCTTGCAAAATCTGGGGTTCCCATAAATAAAATTCTTAGCATTTATATTTCCTCCCATATTAGTTTTATGCTTTTTTTCAGGTTTATTTCTTAGTTTTCTTTTCTTCTACTGATTCTGGAGTAATATATTCCATTGTTCCTGGTATCATAACATCTGTCAAAACTGTTCCATTCAAGTGATCTACTTCATGTGCTATAGCTTGTGCTAAAAGCCCTGTTCCTGTAATTTTTATCTTTGTTCCATTTTCGTCTAATCCTTCAACAACTACTTCTTCAGGCCTTTTAACTTTAACATATTTATTTGGGAAACTCAAGCAGCCTTCTTCAACTTCTTGTTCTCCTTTAGTTTTGATAATTTTAGGATTTACAATTTTAATAACTGGTTTTTCATCATACAAATCAATAACTATGATTTGTTTTAAAATTCCAATTTGAACTGCTGCTAAACCCACGCCATCATACTTGTGCATTGTCTCAACCATATCATTTATAAGCTCTTTTATTTTATCATCTACTACATCTACTTCTTTGGATTTTTTTCTTAATATTTCATCTTCTTCTGTTCTAATATTACGAATAGCCATTTTTTATTCCTTCCTTAATTCATATTGTTTGGATTAATATCAATACTAATTGATGCGTTCGTTTTAATTTTATCGATTGCATCATTAATTTCAGTTATTACATTATTTCCAATTTTACATTTTATTATAATTCTCCATCTGTACTTATTTTTGATTTTATTTACTGGAGATGGCATTGGAGAATATATGAGCATATTTCTATTTTCATTTTTTAATAAATTTTCATACGCCAAAGTAATCGTTCTTTTTACTTCATTTTGGCTTAGTCCACTCACTTCAAGCTTTATTATATCGCAAAATGGTGGATATTTCAATACACTTCTTAGCTTTATTTCTTGTTCATAAAATTTTAGATAATCCTGGTCTTTTGCACATTCAATAGGGAAACTCTCTGGGTTATATGTTTGAATAATAACATTACCCTCATTCTGCTCTCTTCCTGCTCTTCCGTGCTACTTGGGTCAAGAGTTGAAAAGTTCTTTCATTGCTTCTAAAATCTGACATAAACATACTGCTGTCTGCTGCAATAACTCCGGACTAAAGTTACATTTGGGAAATGATGTCCCTTGACTACCATCTGTGTTCCTATTAATATATCAATATTTTCATCTTTAAATTTATTTAAAATATCTTGATAAGAATTTTTTCTACTTACCGTATCGATATCCATTCTTATTGTACTGGCTTGTGGGAATCTTTTATTTATTTCAGATTCAAGTTTTTGAGTACCTGCTCCGAAATATCTAATGTTACTACCATTACACTCAGGGCACTTTGTTAAATTTTGTCTTTCATATCCACAGTAATGACATTTAAGTTTATTTTCTTTCATATGGTATGTTAGAGTTATGTTGCATTTGTTACATGTTGCAGTATATCCGCAATCTCTACACATTACAAAAGTTGAATATCCTCTTCTATTTAAAAACAAAATAGTTTGTTTCTTATCCTCAATATTTTTTTGTATCATTTCATCAAGCCTTATGCTTAGCATACTTCTGTTTCCAATAGCAAGCTCTTTTTTCATATCTACTATTTCTACATTAGGTAATTTTGAATTATTTGCTCTTTTACTTAAAGTTATAAGTCCGTCTGTTTGTTGTATTTCATAATATGAAGATATACTTGGTGTAGCACTTCCTAAAACCAACGGTATGTTACTTTGTTTTGCTAAATATAGGGCAATTTCTTTTGCATTATACTTAGGTGTCATATCTGATTTATATGATGAGTCATGTTCCTCATCTATTATAATTATTCCTAAATCCTTCATAGGAGCAAATATGGCAGATCTAGCTCCTATTACAATTTTCGCTTCTTTTTTTTCTATTCTTTTCCATTCATCATATCTTTCACCAATTGATAACTTGCTATGTAGGAGTGCAATTTTTTCTTCTCCAAACCTTGAAATAAACCTCTCTACCATTTGTGGGGTTAATGATATTTCTGGAACTAGTACTATTGCAGTTCTATTCTTTTTTAAAACTTTTCCTATTAGTTGCAAGTATATTTCTGTTTTGCCGAGAACCGAGTTACTCCATGTATAAGAAACTGTTTAAATTCTCGATCATTGATTGCTCCTTCTATTTTATTCATTGCCTTTTGTTGTTCCTTTGTTAGTTCAAGGTCTTTGGTTGGAGTTATGTTCTTGATTCTAAAAGGATTTCTGTTTACTTCTTTTTCTACTATTTCAAGATAACCATTTTTTTCTAGTGTTTTGACAACACTATTACTTGTATCAGCAAATAATATTAACTCTGATAGAAGTACTTCTTGATTTTGTAGCAAAAAATTCAGTGTTCTTATCTGTTTATCTGACTTCAAAGTTTTGTTATTTATATCATCATATATCTCTTCTTGATCTTTTAGCAAGTATACAAATTTCATTGATTTATCTTTTACTCTGTTTTGAATATTTTTAGATGTTGTTCCTGGAGGTAGCATTAATTTAATACAATCTGAAATATTGCAAAAATATTTGTGGGCCATAAGTTTTGCAAGAGTAATTTTTTCTTCATTCAAGGACATACTATCTTCTACTTTTACGATATCCTTTACTTTGTATTCTGACTTTTCTTTTATACCTATCACAAAACCCTCTTGTAATTTTTTCATGGTGCCAAAAGGGACCAATACTTTACTCCCGATATAAATATCTTGAGTAAATTTTTCTGGTACATTATAGTCAAATATTTTATTTAAATCTTTAGCATTACTACTAATTATAACTTCTACTACCATAATAACAATAGTATATCAAATTTAAAAATTTTTCTCAATAGTTTTTAGATAGAAAAAAGGGCATAATAAAAGTTATATTTATTATTGCCCCCTGAAATGAAATTATTTTTTTGTTTCTTCTTTAATTATTCTTTCTACTTCTTCTTGACTTAACTCTGTTACTTTTGCTATATCTTCTATTTTCATTCTCATTTTATTCATATTAAGTATAATTTGCTTTTGTTTTTCTTCTTGACCTTTTTCTATTCCTTTAAGATATCCATATTCTTCTACTGCTTGTGTATCTCTTATGTGTTTCATCCTCAAATCTGCTAGCTCTTGCTCTCTCTCGTCTGCTTGTATTTTCTCTAACTCCTCTTTCGCTTTCTTGATATCTTGATTCTCGCTCATCTCTTCTTCCCCCATCCCTTCTGGATTCTTTATGAATTCATTTTGTCTTTCCATAAGGTGTAAGAATAAATATTTTAAAAATAAATAGATAGAAAGTTTTGATTAAAGCTTTTAACTTTCTATCTATTTTATATAATAACATATTTCTTATGTCAAGAAATACTTTTCGACAAAAAACGACATTTGTGAAATGCACCCAATTTTTTTAATTCTTACTGACCTAAAAAATAATGTGCAATACATTGATTATTTTTAATATCTATAACAAATCAGCCAGAGAAAAATTTCTAGCTGATTTATATATATTTAGAAAGGAAAGCTATTTAATATATTTTCTATTTTTATGATTATATTTTCCTTTAAATCTATTTTGATAAATTAGTTTTATCTGACTAGTCTATATACCTGGCCTGCTTCATCCCAAATAGCTGATACATCCCCATATAAACATACTAGCGGACGGAGACCTCGCATAAGCGAAGTAGATGGATTCCCAGGAATAAGCCTATACTGGTAAGATGAGTATGGGAACTGACCATAATCCTTGTAAGAAGGGATGGATGACAGCCAATAGCCGGATCACGCCACTGGGATATTGTGTTTGGACCCACAAATCATCGGAACTACTAATAGATAGATCCACATATATGCTGTTGTTATTACGGCCGAAATGAAAACAATAGCCCTCACTGTACCACGTTAGTATAATTTGTTCAGCATGTGCTTCGTTCCAACTTTGAACCCACATTTCTACTGTTGGTCCTCCAATTACAACTTCCCCATAACCTTTAGAATCCTTGAGTAGAGTCCAATTATTAGTATTCAGTAATGTAGATACATATTTAGCTCCAGTAGTAGTTGAACGGTCACCTACTTGATACAGTCTTGACCAGAATAGATCTTCTATGCCAGGTAGAATAGATTGATAAGCAGGAACAGTATTCCAGGACCAAGCATAATCTGAAATACTTGAAAGATTTGTCATCTTTGCATTTGTTGCTGATTGATTTAATGCTGTGCATGTTTTTGATACAAGTTCATCTGCTATTATAAATATTCTTTTTGCTGTTGTATCATTATAGAATATTTTCCAGTCATAGTCATTTGGATTGCTATCCAAATCCACATCATAGTCTACATATTTTCCATAATCTCCAGTTACTACTGTATCTGT
>CANQMI010000020.1 GCA_947624905.1 uncultured Clostridia bacterium | reverse complement strand
TGATGTCTTTAATATCTGGACTGTGGAAATATGTTTTCTACTATCCACTATTTATTTTAATTTTAAAAATTTTAATCATTTTTATCAATTTTTAAGTCTTTTTTAGGTATTCTTTTGAGTAGATAGAAACATCTAAATTTTGTCTATTTTTCAGTAGTTTACTTTAACTCGAGAACACATACGCACTCCACATGTGATGTAAATGGAAACAAATCCACAGGTGTAATGCTTTTTATTTCATATTTTTCTTCTAAGTCTTTTAGGTCTCTTACTAAACTTGATGGATTACAGCTAATGTATATTAGTTTTTCTGGTTTAACTTTCAAAAGATTTGCTATACTTATTTTATCAAGTCCTTTTCTTGGAGGATCTACAAATACTACATCTGGTTTTATTTTTTTTGTATTTAATAATTCATTTAAAACTTTCTCTACATCCCCTGCTATGAATTTTATATTTTCTATGTTATTTATCTTAGCATTTTCTTTTGCATCCTCTACCGCTTCCTCTACTATTTCTATTCCGTATACCATTTTTACATATTTTGAAGTAAATATTCCAATAGTTCCGATTCCACAGTATAAATCAAACACTACATCTTCTTTGTCAAGTTCAGCACTTTTTATTGCCAAATTATATAATTTTTCTGTCTGCACAGGATTTATCTGATAAAAAGATTTTGCAGAAATGTTAAATACATATTCTCCTAGTTTATCTTGTATATATCCACTTCCATATATTGCTATACTCTTATCACCTAATACTACATTTGTATTCTTTTTATTTATGTTTTTTACAATTGTTTTAATGTTTGGAAATTTAGTTATCAATAGATCTTTTAATTCATCTTCCTTTGGTAATTTTTCATCAGTTAAAACCAATACACACATTACTTGATTTGTCTTGAATCCAAGTTTTATAATAATATGCCTAAATAATCCTTGCCCCGTTTTTTCATCATAAACGCCTATGTTGTTTTTATTTATGAAGTCTATGATTTCTTTTGAAATTTCTTGGGATATTTTACTTTGAATTTTACATTCATCAAATTCTACTATTTCATGTGTCCTATTTGCAAAAACTCCAAAAGAAGCTTGATTATCCTTGTTTTTTCCGAATTGGATATATTGCCTTATTTCTATAATAAAAAGGATTTTCCATGCCGAACTGTATCTTGAACTTTTATTTTTTCCTTTAATTCTTTATTTACTAAATTTTGTACACTTTCTCTTTTTAATTCTAATGTTTTTAAATAATCAATATGTCTTATATTACATCCACCACATCTACTGTAGCTCAAACAGTCAACTTGTTTTCTGTCATTTGAAGCATTTATTATCTCCAATATTTTTGCAAAAGCATACGACGTTGTCGTTTTTAATATTAATATTTTAACTTTCTCTCCCTTGATTGCGCCATTTACGAAAATCGTATAATTTTCAATTTTTGCAATGCCTTCACCTTGAAATCCATTATCTATTATATCTACTATGTATTCTTCGTTTTTCTTGACTGGAATTTCCATTTATTCCTCCATAATCTATTTTATAATTATTAATATACCATAAATCGTACTGCGTTTCAAGATTTTTACAATTTGTAATAGATAAATCATAATAGCATTTATTTAAACTATATGTTGTAACCATTTTTTAAAATTCGAATAGTATATATCATAACAAATGAAACAAAAATCTTGAAAGTTTTAATGGGGAGGTTTCAAAATGAACGGATGCGGATGTGGTTGTAATAGTGAAATATTGTGGTTCATTATTTTATTCCTACTACTTTTCTGTTGCGGAAACAGATGTGGTTGCAATAACTAACTATACTTAAACTATTTAACTTTCCAAAAGCTCTTGAAAGCTTTAGACATTGAAAGGAGGGGGAAATATGCCAGAGAATAGATGTTGTGGTGGAAACGGCGGCTTCGGTGGTGATTGCTGCTGGATAATAATCCTATTTATATTAATAATCTGCTGTTGTGGTAACGGATTTGGTAATGGTTGTGGTTGCTAATTTCCGATGACATATATGACAAAAATAGAGTATGCAATAGTATACTCTATTTTGTTATTGTCAAAGACAACAAGGTTCTGTGGTATTCACTGCAATCTTTGATTTCTTGATGTGTCATGTTCTTATTATTCACAATCAGTTTAAAGTAAGTGCAGTGGTTTTATTTCTAATTACCATTATTCATCAAATATTACTCTATTTTTTCCAAGTATATCTTGAAATTGCTCCACTGTATCTTTTATAGCTAATATTGCTCCACAAGGTTTTGTGCCCTCTTGATCTATTATTTCTACTTTCAGATTGTTTCTTTCTCCTTTAAAAAATCTCAAAGCTCCTCTAAGTTTTGCCTTTGTTTCTTCATCAGTATTTCTTATATCAAGCACTAACTTTTTCTCTTTCTTGACATTTGATAAATTTTCTATACTGCTTGCTACAATCTTTGGTTCTTCATCTTCTCTTATGCTTAGCCTTCCCTTGACTAATACAATATTTTCTTCAAGTAAGCTATTTTGTGAATTCATGTATGTATTTTCAAAAACTATTATTTCTGCTTGTCCGTATAAATCTTCTATAGTTACAAAAGCCATTATTGTATTCTTTTTTGTATATTTTTTCTTGATTGAAGTAATAATTCCCGCATAGGAAACTAGTTGTCCATCTTGATACTCCGAAACAGTTCCATTTTCCAGACTTTCAGTTATTTCTTTTATTTTTAATGTATTAATATTTGTTTGTTCTAATATCGCTTGTTTCAATTTTTCCAATGGATGTCCTGAGATATATATACCAAGCATTTCTTTTTCCATTGATAAAAGCTCTTTGTCTGAATATTCTTCTGATTCTTTAAAAACATATTTATGTTTGATATTTTGCTCCCCACTTTCACCTAAATCAAACATACTGACTTGTCCAGTATATGCTTTTTTAGTAGAATCTTGAACTGTATCTAATATTTCTTCAAAAGATTCAATAAGTGTTTTTC
The DNA here is from genome assembly GCA_947624905.1 of uncultured Clostridia bacterium. Lineage (GTDB taxonomy): Bacteria > Bacillota > Clostridia > TANB77 > CAG-508 > JAAWPK01. The sequence goes on along the minus strand of CANQMI010000020.1, from coordinate 13,539 downwards.
TTGTTTGTTCAAAGTTATCAAATACACCTGCTTTTATCAAACTTTCTACACATTTTCTATTTACACCTTTGTCTTGTATTCTCTCACAGAAATCTGTAAAGCCACGGTATGGTCCATTTTCTTTTCTTTCTTGAACGATATTTTCTACAGCTTGTATTCCAACATTTTTAATGCTTCCAAGTCCAAATCTAATTTTTCCGATCTTCTATTGTAAACTTCGTATTACTTTTATTTATATCAGGTTTTAATATTTCGATACGTAAATTTTTACATTCATCTATATACATTGGAACTTTATCTAAATTTCCTAAATAACTGTTTAGAGTTGCTGCAAGTAATGCTTCTGGATGGTATGCTTTTATATATGCTGTTCTATATGCTACTACTGCATAAGCTGCTGCATGTGATTTATTAAAAGCATACTTTGCAAATTCAACCATTTCGTCAAATATTACATTTGCATCATGTGCATTAATTCCATTCCTCACACAGCCGGGAACAATTATTTTTCCATTCTCATCAACTTCTCCGTTTATGAAAATTTCTCTTTCTTTTTCCATAACATCAAGTTTTTTCTTTCCCATTGCACGTCTAACTAAATCTGCTCTTCCTAAAGAATAACCAGCTAAATCTCTTACTATTTGCATAACTTGCTCTTGATATACCATACATCCATAAGTTACATTCAAAATTGGTTTTAATGCTGGATGAGTATATACTGCATGTTCAGGATTAAGTTTGTTTTGTATGTATCTTGGTATTTGATCCATAGGGCCTGGACGATATAAAGCAACTCCTGCAATTATATCCTCAAGACAATCTGGCTTTAGCTCTTTCATAAATTTTGTTATACCAGCACTTTCAAACTGGAATATTCCGAGCTGTTTTTCCTTCCTCCCATAGTTTATATACCTTCGGATCATTCATTTCATCATCAAATTTTATCTCTATTCCTTTTATCTCCTTGACCATTTTCATAGCATCTGAAATAACTGTTAAAGTTCTTAATCCCAAGAAGTCCATTTTTAAAAGTCCTAGTTCCTCAAGAGTTGTCATGATATATTGTGTAGAAATACTTCCGATCTCTTACGTATAAAGGTACATATGTATCTACTGGTTCTTTTGTGATAACAATTCCACAGGCATGTGTTGAAGCCTGTCTTGGCATTCCTTCAAGTGCCATAGAGATGTTTAATATATTTCTAATCTCTTCGTCAGTTTCATATAGTTCTCTTAGTTCTCTATTTTGCTCCATTGCCTTTTTTATGGTTATATGTATTTCATTTGGTATCATCTTTGCAAGTTTATCTGCTCCAGCATATGGATAATCTAATACTCTTCCTACATCTCTGATTACCATTCTTGCAGACATTGTTCCAAATGTTATAATCTGTGAAACATGGTCGTGCCCATATTTTCTTGATACGTAATCTATTACTTCTTGTCTTCTTTCATAGCAAAAATCGACATCAAAATCAGGCATACTTATTCTTTCAGGATTTAAAAATCTCTCAAATAGCAAATTGTACTTTATTGGATCTATATCTGTTATCTCAATAGCATAAGCAACAATTGATCCAGCGCCTGAACCACGTCCTGGACCTACTGGTATTCCATTTTCTTTTGCATAATGAATAAAGTCCCATACGATAAGGAAATAATCAACATATCCCATTTTATTTATGACACTAAGTTCATATTCTACTCGATCTAATATTTCCTTTGATGGGTTATCTCCATATCTCTTTTTTATACCATCATCACATAATTTTTTTAAATAATCAAAATGCGTTGGATATTCTTTTGGGACATCATAGTTTGGTAGTATTGTATGTCCAAATTCAAATTCTACATTACACTTATCTGCAATTTTAACTGTATTTTCTATTGCTTCTGGGATATTTGAAAAATAATCTGCCATCTCCTCTGGAGATTTTATATATAGTTCATCTGTATCAAATCTCATTCTATCTTCGTCTGAAATTTTCTTTCCTGTTTGGATACATAGAAGTATTTCGTGATTGTATGCGTCTCCTTTTTTTAGATAATGTGCATCATTTGTTGCAACTAATGGAATATTTAATTTTTTTGAAATTTCTACTAGCTTTTGATTTACAAGTACCTGTTCCCTTATTCCATTATTTTGAAGTTCTAAATAATAATCTTCTTGAAATACATCCTGAAACCATTTCGCAATACTAGTGGCTTTTTCCATGTTACCTGCAAGTATTGCTTGATTCACACTTCCAGCAAGGCATGCACTTAGTGCAATAAGTCCTTCGTGATATTTTTCTAAGACCTCTAAATCTATACGAGGTTTATAGTAATATCCATCTACAAAACCTATTGATACTAATTTACTTAGGTTTTTATATCCCTGATTATCTTTTGCAAGCAAAATCAAGTGACTATATTCTTTATCTATTTGTCCTTCTTTATCAAATCTGCTTCTAGGCGCTACATATACCTCACATCCAATTATTGGCTTTATTCCTTCTTTTTTACATGCTTTGTAGAAGTCTATTACTCCATACATAACACCGTGGTCTGTAATCGCAATAGATTTCATTCCAAGTTCTTTTGCCCTAACTGGTATATCTTTTATTCTGTTTGCTCCATCAAGTAAGCTAAACTCACTATGGACATGTAAGTGAACAAAGTCTGGCATATTGTAGCTCCTTTTTTGATAATTATATAACAGTTTTATTAAAAAGTCCAGTGAAGATAAAATAGTAAAAAATTAATACTTTTACAATATCTTTTTTAATATTGCAAAAGTATTTTACAGATAACTTATTTTTCACATTGTAGAATATTTTCTAGTTTTATCTTTAACGGTACTATATCTTCTGTTATAATATCCCAAATAAAATTTAGTTTTATTCCTTCATAATCATGTACAATCTTATTTCTTAAATTTTTTATAATTATCCATTCAATATTTGGATATTTTTTCATAGTTTCTTCACTTACATTTTTTACCAATTCTCCTATTTGGCTAATAGCAAAAACTGTGGCATCTACTTTTTCATCATTATTTGAAAATGTTTCAAAGCTACAATTATTTGTATATTTCAATGCTTTATCTATATATTCTATCATCTTTTTTAATGACATGTATTCTTTATTTTTCATATACAACTACTCCTGTTCTTTTTATTTCTTCATCTATTGGTGAATTATCCAATATTTCATATTTTTCAAATCCATCTATTTCTTTTTGTAATTTTTCTTTTATTTCGCATATTAACTTTAATAAAGCAAATCCTTTTAATTCAGATTTTGTATCTATTAATAAATCAACATCACTATTTTTTGTAGCTTCCTTTTTTGCATACGAACCAAATAATATTACTTGATATACTGGTTTGTCCTTTAAAATTTCTTCTAATATACTTGTAATTTCTTCTATTGTATAAATTTTTTCACTCATTTTCTTGACTCCTCGCAATCTTCTTTGTATTTATATTATTAGTATATCATTTATTATTATAAAAATCAAATAACTTTTCACTACTGATAATACCATCTTGAATTTAATTCATTACTACATACATTAATTTTGTTGACATAAATTTGAATAATATGATATAATGCTTATTAGTTCCAAACAGGCTTATTTGAAATGAAAGGAGTAAAAAAGTCCTAAGTAGCAACTGCTACTAGGACTTTTTCTTTGTTATTTTTTTATCTATTTAATCCTTTTAATCCTGGATAAATTGCAAGGTCTGCTAAGTTGTGCTCAATGTTTAATAGTCTGTTATATTTAGCAACTCTATCTGTTCTGCAAGGTGCACCAGTTTTGATTTGTCCGGCGTTAACGCTAACTGCAACATCTGCTAAAGTTGTATCTTCTGTTTCACCGCTTCTGTGTGATACAACTGCTGTATATCCATTCTTTTTAGCAAGTTCTATTGCATCTAATGTTTCTGTAAGTGTTCCTATTTGGTTTAGTTTTATAAGTATGCTGTTTGCAACTCCTAAATCTAATCCTTTTTGTAATCTCTTGATATTTGTAACAAATAGGTCATCACCTACAAGTTGTATTTTATTTCCTAATCTTTCTGTTAGTTTCTTCCATCCATCCCAGTCTTCTTCTGCTAAGCCATCTTCGATTGAGATTATTGGATATTTCTCAGCTAGAGATACTAGATAATCTATCATTTGGTCAAGTGTTTTTAATTCATCTGTTTTCCAGAAATAATAGCATCCTTCTTTTCCTATCTTCTTAGCTTCATCATACATTTCTGTACTTGCAACATCTAGTGCTAGTACTACTTCTTCTCCTGGTTTATATCCAGCTTTTTCAATTGCTTCTACTATTAATTGTAAAGCTTCTTCATCACTTGCTAGGTTAGGTGCAAATCCACCTTCATCTCCTACACCTGATGCTAAACCTTTTTCTTTTAATACTTTCTTCAATGTGTGATATATTTCAACACTGATTCTCATACATTCTGTGAAACTTGGTGCTCCAACTGGCATTATCATAAACTCTTGTATATTTACTGTATTGTCTGCATGTTTTCCACCATTTAAAATGTTCATCATAGGAACAGGAAGTGTTTTTGCATTTGTTCCACCTATATAGTTATATAATTCCATTCCTAATGATTCAGCAGCTGCTTTTGCAACAGCTAGTGAAACTCCAAGAGTTGCATTTGCTCCTAGTTTTCCTTTATTTTCTGTTCCATCAATTTCTATTAATTTTTTGTCAATTCCTACTTGATCATATACATTCATTCCGATTAATTCATCACGAATGATATTATTTACATTTTGTACAGCTTTTTGTACACCTTTTCCTAAATATCTTGATTTGTCTCCATCTCTTAATTCTACTGCTTCAAAGCTTCCTGTAGATGCTCCTGATGGAACCATAGAAACTCCTCTAAAGTCTCCTTCTGTTGTTACAGTTACTTGTACTGTTGGGTTTCCTCTTGAATCTAGCACTTCTAGTGCTTCTACGTCTAAAATTTCTAAATAGTCCATAATCTTTCTTCCTTTCATTTTTATTTTTAGTTATATTTCACATTTTATATTTTCAAATATGAATTATAACGCTTTTTATTATTTCAAGAAAAATCTATGATTTTTCCATAATATTTAATTTTTTTTGTTTAATATTTGACTTTTTGGAACATAAGTATTTATGAATTTCATTTCTTCAATTTTTTTATCAGTTACAAATTTTAGATTTTTTTCTATATGTTTGACTGACTCGATTTTTTGATATGTACCTTGATCATATAATGGTAACTCGAATATTTTCGTTTGCTTTTTTTCTAATTTTAAATATTCATTTATTATATTTCTTTCTTTTTTATTTAGGCTTTCATATGGAATATCTAAGTAAGTATATTCCCATATTAAATGCCTCGAATCACTATCAAATTCTGAAGAATTTAAATCATCATAGCTATATTCTACTCTATATTTTAATTTTTCAATTGAAATTGTTAAATTAGTCCAAAGCTCTTCTCCTTGTTCTTGACACTCAAGTCTTAGTTTTTTTATACTATTAAACAATTCATCTGCTAATTTAAAATATTGATTTTCATCAAGATTGAATTTTACTGGTACTTCATATACGTTAATAGGATTTTTCTTTAATACTCCCTTAGGATAATAGAAGAAAAACATTTCACCTGTTTGTAGATTATTAAAATGATCTGTTATTGAAGCATACAAATATAGCCTATCCCATTTTTCAGGTATCATGGCAAATATATTTTTTTGTACTTCTTCGTGTGCCATCCTTAATGATTTCGGACAAATCATCTACAAACCTCCCCTTTTTATGGCAATAGATATATTAATAAAAATCCTCTATATTGCTATATAATTTGAAGAGGTTTTTATTTTATCTTTCTAATAAACTTTCCCCTGTCATTTCCTTTGGTTTTTTTAATCCCATTATATCAAGCATTGTTGGTGCAAGATCTGCAAGTTTTCCAGATTTAAGTTTTACATTTTCCATTCCATATAGTATTAGTGGAACTGGATTTGTTGTATGTGCTGTATGTGGTTCACCTGTTTTATAGTCTATCATCTGTTCTGCATTTCCATGATCTGCCGTGATTAGAGCTACTCCGCCCACTTCTTTTACGACTTCAATAACTTTTCCAACACACTCATCTATTACTTCTATTGCTTTTATTGCTGCTTCTAGACTTCCTGTATGACCTACCATATCAGGATTTGCATAGTTTAATATTATGCTATCATATTTATTTTGTTTTATTGCATCAATTAACTTTTCTGTTACTTCATATGCACTCATTTCTGGTTTTAAATCATATGTTGCAACCTTTGGTGAAGGAACAAGTATCCTATCTTCTCCTTGGAATACCTTTTCTTCTCCACCATTGAAGAAAAAGGTAACATGTGCATATTTTTCAGTTTCTGCTATTCTTAATTGTTTCAATCCCTTAGAACTAATGTATTCTCCAAATGTGTTATCAAGTTTTGTAGGTTTAAATGCTACATGAACATTTGGCATTGTCTCATCATATTGAGTAAAGCATACAAAGTATAGATTTAGTTTCTTAGTTTCAAATTCATTGAAATTATCATCAACTAAAGTTCTAGTTATTTGTCTTGCTCTATCAGGCCTGAAATTAAAGAATATTACTGAATCATGCTCTTGTATAGTTGCAACTGGTTCATTATTAGCTGAGCATATTACAATTGGCTCTATGAATTCATCAAATACTTCTTGTTCATAAGATTTTTCAACCGCCATTATGCTATCTGTATATTTTTGTCCTTCCCCATTTACCATAGCATCATATGCAAGTTTTATTCTTTCCCATCTTTTATCTCTATCCATTGCATAATATCTACCAGAAATTGTTGCAATTTTTCCTATACCTTTTTCTTGCATTTTTTCTTTTAATTTTGCAATATACATTTCTCCTGATGCTGGTGGAGTATCTCTACCATCCATAAAGCAGTGAACAAATACATCTTCAAATCCTTTCCTTTTAGCAAGTTCTAATAATCCATATAGATGTCTTATATGACTATGCACACCGCCATCTGATACTAATCCCATTATATGCAATTTTGAGTTGTATTTTTTACAATTCTCTATAGCATCATTAAACTCCTTGATACTAAAGAAATCTCCATCTTCGATTGTTTTTGTTATTCTAGTTAATTCTTGGTATACTATTCTTCCTGCTCCAATGTTTGTGTGTCCTACTTCAGAATTTCCCATTTGTCCTTCTGGAAGTCCAACATGCAAACCACTTGTATAAATTTCAGTATTTGGACATGTTGCCATTAATTTATCTATATTTGGTGTATTTGCAAGTTTTACACTATTCCCTTTTTCTTCTGCGTTTATTCCGAATCCATCAAGTATCATTAACATAGTTAGTTTGTTTTTCATAAATATTTTAGTCCCTCTTTCTATATATTAAAAGTTTACTATCTTAGCAAATTCTTCTGGCTTCAAGCTTGCTCCTCCAACTAAGCCACCATCAATATCTGATTTTGTAAATAATTCTCTTGCATTTGAGCTTTTTACACTTCCGCCATATTGTATTATAACACATTCTGCAGTATCATTTCCATATATTTTAGCGATTTCTTCTCTTATCTTTTTAATACTGTCATTTGCATCATCTGCTGTTGCTGTTTTCCCTGTTCCAATTGCCCATATTGGTTCATAGGCAATTATTGTTCCTTGAACTTGTTCCTTTGTTAGTCCATCTAAAGCAAGTCTTGTTTGTCTTGTTATTACTTCTATTGTCTTTCCTTGATCTCTTTGCTCTAAAGTTTCTCCAACGCATACTATTGGTTTAAGGCCATATTTAAAGGCAGCCTTTAATTTTTTATTAACTGTTTCATCAGTTTCTGCAAAATATTCTCTTCTTTCTGAGTGTCCTATTATTACATATTCTACTCCGATAGATTCAAGCATTTTTCCTGATATTTCTCCTGTATATGCACCATTTTCTTCAAAGTGCATATTTTGTGCACCTATTTTTATATTTGTATCTTGCGCATTTAATAGAGCATAAAATAAATCTGTATATGGTACACAAAGTATTACTTCATTTTCTGTATCCTTGACTAATGGTGTTATTTCTTTTATAAAATTTATTGTTTCATCTGGAAGCATATTCATTTTCCAGTTTCCTGCGATTACTTTTCTTCTCATATTTTACTCCTTTTACAAATTTTCTAAGCAAGCTATTCCTGGAAGAACTTTGCCTTCTAGGAATTCAAGTGATGCTCCACCACCAGTAGATATATGAGTCATTTTATCTGCAAGTCCTGCTTTTTCTATTGCAGCAGCAGAATCTCCTCCACCGATTACAGTTACAGCATCTGTATTTCCAAGTATTCTTGCGATTTCATTTGTTCCAGTAGCAAATTTTTCAAATTCAAATACTCCTAAAGGTCCATTCCACATAACTGTTTTTGCATTTTTCAATACTTCTTCGTATAATTTAATAGTTTCAGGTCCAATGTCTAATCCCATCCAACCATCTTCTATTTTATCTGCACTTACAATTTTGCTTTCTGCATCTTTATCATATTCTTTAGCTACGTTAACATCTACGGGTAGAAGCAATCTAACATTTTTTGATTCTGCTTTTTGCATAAGTTCTTTTGCTAAATCAAGTTTATCTTCTTCACATATTGATGTTCCTATATTCAAACCTTTAGCTTTCAAAAAAGTATATGCCATTCCACCACCAATTATTAAAGTGTCTACTTTTTCAAGTAAATTGTTTATTACTGATATTTTATCTGATACTTTCTTTCCTCCAAGTATTGCAACAAATGGTCTTTGAGGATTATTTAATGCGTCTCCTAAGAATTTTATTTCTTTTTCTATTAAAAATCCTGATACTGCTGGTAAAAATTCTGCAACACCTGCAGTAGAACTATGTGCTCTATGAGCTGTTCCAAAGGCATCATTTACATATATATCTGCTAAACTTGATAACTCTTTTGAAAATTCTCTATCATTTTCTTCTTCTCTTTTATCAAATCTAACATTTTCAAGTAATACTACTTCTTTTTCTTTCATATCACGTGTTAAAGCTTTTGCACTTTCTCCAACTATATCATCAGCAAGTTTAACTTCAAATCCTAGTTGTTTTGATAATTCTTTTCTAACTGGTTCAAGTGAAAATTCCTTTTTTACTTCTCCCTTTGGTCTTCCTAAATGTGAGCAAAGTATTACTTTTGCATTGTGTTCTACTAAATATTTGATTGTTGGAAGTGCTCCTACAATTCTTCTTGTATCTGTTATATTTCCATTTTCATCTTGTGGTACATTAAAATCACATCTAACTAATACTTTTTTTCCAGATACATCTATATCTCTTACAGTTTTCTTATCCATAAAAACCTCCGTTTTCTTTGTTTTAAACAACATTAAATCAGGATTTGAAGATTTCTCTTCAACTCCTGATTTTCTTATTCATTATTTTTTTGAGATATATACAGCTAGGTCTACTAACTTATTTGAATATCCCCATTCATTATCATACCAAGCAACTAGTTTAACAAATGTATCTGTTAAAGCTATTCCTGCTTGTGCATCAAATATTGATGTATGATTATCATGTATTAAATCAGATGATACAACTGGTGCATCAACATATTCAAGTATTCCTTTCATTTCATTTTCAGATGCTTTTTTGATAGCTGCACAAATTTCATCATAAGTTGCAGGCTTTGCTAAATTGCAAGTTAAATCAACTACTGATACATCTGCTGTTGGAACTCTAAATGCCATTCCTGTAAGTTTTCCATTAAGTTCTGGAATAACTTTTCCTACTGCTTTTGCAGCTCCTGTTGAAGATGGTATAATGTTATATGATGCTGCTCTTCCACCTCTCCAGTCCTTCTTTGAAGAACTATCAACTGTTTTTTGTGTAGCTGTTATTGAGTGAACAGTTGTCATTAATCCATCTTTTATTCCAAAGTTATCATTTATAACTTTTGCAAGTGGTGCTAAACAGTTTGTTGTACAAGATGCGTTTGATATTATATTCATTGATGGATCATATTTATCATTGTTTACTCCCATTACAAACATTGGAGCATCTTTTGATGGTGCACTAATTATTACTTTTTTTGCACCTGCATCAATGTGAGCTTGTGCTTTTTCAAGAGTTGTAAATACTCCTGAGCATTCAAGTACATATTCAACTCCATCTGCTCCCCAAGGGATGTTTTTAGGGTCCATTTCATTATATACTTTAATTTCTTTTCCGTTTACTATTAGTTTTCCTTCTTCTGCTCTTACTTCTCCTTGGAATTTTCCGTGAATTGTATCATATTTTAACATGTATGCCATATAGTCTGCTGCTATAAATGGATCATTTACTGATACAACTTCTACTTCTCCTTTTTCTAATGCTGCTTGGAATGTTAATTTTCCGATTCTTCCAAACCCATTAATACCAATTTTTACTGACATAAAATCGTCCTCCTTCTTTTTTATGCGGTAACTTAAACCTTTAGTTTCCGCAAGCAATTTTTAATCCTTCACTATTGTATAACAAAGTAGTAAACTTTGCAAGTCTTTTTTATATTTTTGAAATAAAAAGAAGCATAAGATTTATATGCCATTTTTCATACAAATCTTATGCTTCTTTTATATATCCACTTGATTGATTAAAATTTAATTTCTTGGAATAAGAAATTTTTAACCCCTTGCCATGTAATTTCTTGATGTAAAAACTCATTTACTTCGTCTTCAACCTTTTGTTGATATGGTGTTAATTCTACATTAATTTCTTGGAACAAGAATGCTTTAAATTTTCCCCAAAAACCTACTTTCGTTGGTAATGCTGTCTCGTTATTTTCTTCCATTTATAATTCCTCCTTTGTTATTCGATTACCTCATTTTATTTATTTATACTATACTTTTTTCGATTTTTCAAGCTTTTTTATGATTTTTTATTATTAAATTTTTGTTGCAATTTTGTTACAAATGTGTTACAGACTACTGTTCTTACACCACAGTTCCTATTAGATGTTCTTTTTCCGTACTATTTATTTTGACTTGTACTATTTTATTTTCTAAATTAGCTTGTGAATTTTCTATTGCAGCATACATGTAATTTCTTGTATGTCCTTGAAAATATTCTCCTTCTTTTTCTTCTACTAACACCTTGACTGTTTTTCCAATATATGATTTATTATATTCTTCTTGAATTGAGTTTGATAATTCTATTACTTTTTTGCTTCTTATTTCTTTTATTTCTGGACTTACTTGATTTGGAAAATTTTCAGCCCTTGTGCCAGCTCTTTTTGAATATTTAAATGTATGTATTTTATAAAATTTTATTTCTTTTAGAAATTCATAGGTCTCATTGAATTCTCGGTCTGTTTCACCTGGAAAACCTACTATTACATCTGCTGTCAAAATTACATCTGAAAAATATTCTCTCAAAAGTTTTACGGCTGTTTTAAACTCGTCAGGTGTATATTTTCTGTTCATTCTCTTTAACGTTTCCCTACATCCGCTCTGCAAAGATAAATGAAAATGATTACATATTTTTTCTAATTTACTTATTCTTTGTACAAATTCTTGTGTTATGAGTTTTGGTTCTAATGAGCCTAATCTTATTCTTTCTATTCCATCTATTTTATTTATTTCTTCAAGTAGATCTATTAGTCCGATATTTTCCTTGAAATCTTTTCCATAAGATGCAATGTGGATTCCTGTTAGAACTACTTCTTTTATGCCTGATTTTGCGACTTCTTGTATTTCACTTATGATATTTTCTATTTTTCTGCTTCTAACTCTTCCTCGAGCATAAGGGATTATGCAGTATGTGCAAAAACTATCACAACCGTCTTGTATTTTAATGACGGTTCTTGTTTTTTCTGTATATACAGTATTTCCAAATTCTACATATTCTTTTTGTGTCATTACATCTGTGATTGTTTCTTGAGATTCGTTTTTCTTGTTTATATACTTTTCAACATAGTTTACTATATCTTTTTTCTCATTGTTTCCTAGTATTAAATCTATTTCTTGATATTTTTCTAGTTCTTCTTTTGCAACTTGTGCATAGCAACCTGTTACTACTAATATAGCATTTTTGTTTATTTGTTTTGCTCGTCTTGAAATTTGTCTTGATTTTCTATCTGAAATATTAGTTACTGTGCATGTATTTACTATATACACATCTGCCTTTTCATCAAACTTGACTATTTTATATCCTCTTTTTTCAAATTGTTGCAACATTGCATTTGATTCATACTGGTTTGTCTTGCAACCGAAGTGTATATATTGCCACTGTTTTTTCCATATTAATTATTTCCTTTTTCTTTTATCCAATACATCTAAATTATCTAATGCTTTACCAGTTCCAAGTGCTACACATGATACGGTATCGTTGGCTATCATTACATTTATTCCAGTTTTTTCTTGTAAGAGTTTATCTAAGCCATCTACTAAGCTTCCTCCACCTGTCATATATATGCCCTTATCACTAACATCAGCTATAAGCTCTGGTGGTGTTTTTTCAAGTACAGAATGTACTGCATCTACTACCATCATTGCTGGTTCTATTAAAGCTTCCATCATTTCGCTTGAATGAATTGTAATTGTTTTTGGAAGTCCTGTTGTTAAATCTCTTCCTCTTATATCCATTTCTACATCTTGTATTTTTGGATATACACATCCTATATTTATTTTCAAATCTTCTGCTGTTCTTTCACCTATTATTACGTTGTGTTTTCTTTTAATGTATTTTACAACTGCTTCATCAAATTTATCTCCTGCAACTTTTAGTGATGTACTTACGACTGAACCTCCAAGTGAGATTACTGCAACATCTGTTGTTCCTCCACCTATATCTACTATCATGTTTCCCTGAGGTTTTGATATATCTATTCCAGCACCGTATTGCTGCTGCGATTGGTTCTTCAATTAAATATACTTTTCTTGCTCCTGCTTGTGCTGCTGCATCTATTACTGCTTTTTTTTCTACTTCTGTAACTTGTGAAGGAATACAAATCATTATCCTAGGAGAAAATATAGTTCTTCCACATATTTTGTTTATAAAGTATTTTAGCATTTTTTCAGTTACTGTATAATCTGAAATTACTCCGTCTTTTAGTGGTCTTGTAGCTACAATATTTCCTGGTGTTCTACCAAGCATTCTTCTTGCTTCTTGTCCAACTGCTAAAACCTCTCCAGTTAAATTGTCAACTGCAACAACTGATGGTTCTCTTAGAACTATTCCTTTTCCTTTTACAAACGCTAGAACTGTTGCAGTTCCTAAATCTATTCCTATATCATGTCCAAAAGAAAACATTTCTTAAACTCCTTCATATATATATTACAAAACTATTACAATTATATTACATTTGTAATATTTTTTCAATAGATTTAACCAAGTTTCAAAAATTATTGTCAAAAGCGCCAAGGATTATCCACGGCGCTCTCATTTTTATTTATATTTTTTTATATAATTACAAATACATTTGACCTTTTTATATTTACCATTTTTCATATTTTAGTATGGCTTGTACTTCTTCCGCTAACCTTAA
>CANQMI010000019.1 GCA_947624905.1 uncultured Clostridia bacterium | reverse complement strand
AAAAAGAGAGTATAATAAAAGTTACGTGATGAAAAAACGAGGTGATTTATGAAGAAAAGTATAGTAATTTCCTTATTGGCCATTGCAATATTATTTGGAACTGCAATATGCAGTATAGCATCAACAGGAATAGTTACAACAGATACTTTGAGATTAAGAAAGGAACCATCAACAAACGCTACAATACTAGAACTTTTATCAATGGATGATAAAGTTTCTATATTGGAAGAAGAAGAAGGATGGTATAAAGTTAAAGCAGAGGTTGATTCAAAAGAATATGTTGGATACGTAGCAATGCAATATATAAAAGTACAAGAACCAACATCTGAAGAAACTGAGGCCCAAGGAAAAGAAAACGATACACAAGAAGAACAGCCAGCAGTAGAAGAGAATACAGAAAAAGAAGAAACAGTTTTAGTAAAAGTTGTAAATAGTAATGTAAACATATATATTGTACCACTTATAAATGCACTTGTAATAGACACAACAGATCAAGAAGAAAAAGTAGAAATTATAAGTGAAGTAAAAAACTGGTCTTATATAAAAACAGAAAATACAGAAGGTTGGGTTAGAACCGAAAATATTATAGAAAAAGAAGAAAAAGTTTCAGATTCTGAAAAAAATAAAACTTCATCACAAAAAACAGGATATATTTCAGCAAATTCTGTAAATTTCAGAAAAGAAGCAAAAAATGACGGATTTGTAATAACAACATTAAAATTAAACGATCAAGTCAAGATTCTTGAAAAAGGAACTACATGGACTAAAGTACAATATGCTGGAAATGTAGGATACATTGCAACAAAATATATATCAGAGAACAAAGTAACTACAACATCAAGAAGTTCAAGCACAAGAACTACAAAGAAAAGTAATTCTACTGAAACTACAAAAAACACAGAAAAAGCTCAAGAAACAAAAACAACAAGTGAAACAGCCAAGACTGAAAATGCAGTTGAAACAAAAAATACAAGTTCAGTAAAAGGAACAGACATAGTAGCTTTTGCTAAGAAATATCTTGGATATAAATATGTATATGGAGAAGAATCTCCAAGCAAAGGATTCGACTGTTCAGGATTTACAACATACGTGTATAAACATTTTGGATACTCTTTATCACGTTCATCATCAGCACAAGCAAAAAATGGTAAAGCTGTTAGCAAATCAGAACTACAAGCTGGAGACATAGTTTGCTTTGCAAACTCAAGCTCAAGCAAAAGAGTAGGCCATGTAGGAATCTACATTGGAGACGGTAAGTTTATACATGCAGCAAATGCAAGAAAAGGTGTTATAATATCAAATATTACAGGAGACGGATTCTACTTTGTTTGTGGACGTCATATATTATAAGATGAGCATGGGATTAGTCTTCGGTTATTATTAAAACGCCCAGCACTATACTGATTCTTTTTAGAATTAAAATAAGAAAGAAGAATAAAATGAAAAGACCGTTAATTTGGATTACGGTTGGATATATAACGGGTATAATATGGGGGCTATACTTGAAAACAAGTATAGCTTTCATTTTTTTATTAGTTGGAGGAATTTCTATACTGTTTATCAAAACAGGGATTATAGAGTTAAAAAGAATAAGTAAATACAGAGGTTTGATTATCAGTTTCTTGATAGTTTCAGTGATTGCAAATATACATATAAGTTACCTTGAAAACAAACACAAAAATCTCTATAGAGAAATACAAGAAAAAGATGAAACCATAGAAGTTATAGGGACGGTAATCACAGATGAAAAAGAAACAACATACAAGAAAAACTATACCATTAAAGTAGAAAGCATAGATGGAGATAAAAAGTTTCAGGGAACAAACCTTATAGTGTATACCTCAAAAGAAACAACTTTGAGATATGGTAACAAAATACGTTTCAAGGGGACTTATGAGGAGGCAAAAAGAGGAACTAACTATCAAGCATTTGACTATCAAGAATATCTAAAAACAAAAAATGTCTATGGAATAGTAAATGCAAAGCTCAAGCCTGATATCTTGAAAGAGAAAAACCTAAACCCATTCTTGATAGTCATAAACGGAATACAAAAAAAGATAAAATCAAATTTAGACGAAATCCTAGGAGAAAGAGCAAAAATCACCAAGGGAATACTGCTTCGGTGATACTTCTGAAATTCCAGAAGAAACAATACAAAACTTTCAAGATAGTAGTATATATCATATTTTAGCAGTATCAGGCACACACGTTGGATATATCATAACAGGTATAACAATTATCTTGACTAGAAAAAACATCTCAAAACGAAAAATAAAAGCAATCACAGTCATATTTCTTGTAGCATTTATGGCAATAACTAATTTTACTCCATCTGTAGTAAGAGCATGTATAATGTCAAGCACATTACTGATTTCTGGAATAATCTACAGAAAAAATGATGTCTGGTCAAGTCTCTGCTTTTCATTGTTGGTTATTCTAATTGTAAACCCATACAATATAAGAAATAATAGTGTGCTTCTATCATATGGTGGCACTATTGGAATAATCACATTTCTAAATAATCAAAAACCATCAAAAAAATTAACCTCCAATAAATATCAAGAAAAAATAATTAGATACATAAAAAACACAAGCTTAGTAAGCCTATCAGCACAAATAATCTTGATACCGATTATAGTTTATAATTATAAAACAATATCATTTACATTTTTAATCACAAACATCTTGACAAGTTATATCATAGGAGTCATTATAATATTTGGATTCTTATTAGTAATAATATCATTTCCATTTTTAGAATTCTCAAAAATTATCGGAAACTTTTATAAACCAATAATAGATTTATTAGAATTAATTACAAAATACACATCTAAAATTCCATTTTCAAAAATATATATAAAAGTCCCATACATGTGGGAAATTATACTTTATTATGTCTTGATATTTTTATTTACTTATCTATACAAAAAATATCGGAAAACAGTTTATTCTGCAAAAAATCAAAAAAATGAGAAAACAAATAGTAGTAGCCGTATCAGTAATAATCTTGATAATCGGGACATATCAAACAATACCACAAAATCTAAAAATATATTTTATAGACGTCATGCAGGGGGATTCTTGTTTAATTATTACTCCACTGAAAACTAGCATATTAATAGATGGAGGAGGATCTGAAACATATGATATAGGAAAAAACACATTACTCCCATACCTTCTCAGTAGAAGAATAAATAAAATAGACTATATGATATGTAGTCATTTTGATACAGACCATTCAAGAGGATTGAAAACGATTTTAGAAAATATAAAAGTCAAAAATTTAATAATATCTAAACAAAAAGAAAACTATGAAAACTTTAGTGAAATAATGCAAATTGCAAAAAAGAAAAATATCAAAATATTAGTTGTAAAAGCGAAAGACAAAATAACATTTGATAAAACCGCATACATGGATATACTCTACCCGACAGAAGAGTTGAAACATGCAGATATAAATAACAATTCGATTGTTGCAAAATTCAAATGCCAAGGAATAAGCATGCTTTTTACGGGAGACATAGAAAAGGAAGCGGAAACAAACCTAATACAACTATATAACAAAAAAGAATTAAAAGCAGATATCCTAAAAATAGCACATCATGGCTCAAAAACTTCCTCAAGCTATGAATTTTTAGAAGAGGTATCACCTGAAATTGCACTAATAGGAGTAGGAAAGGATAACACATTTGGACATCCAAGTGATATAACAATAGAAAACCTAAAAAAATTGAATATCAAAATATATAGAACAGATAAAAATGGGGAAATAGAAATAGAACCAAAGGGTAAGGAAAATATAAAAATAAAAACTCACATGAATGAATAAAAAATAGAGAGTTTTGACACTCCCTATCTATTAAAATAATCAATAATTCCAGTATAAATACCCCAAGCCAGTTTATCTTGATAGTCATCTTGAACTAATAAGCTTAGCTCATGAGGATTAGATAAAAAACCACACTCAACTAAAGCTAGAGGGATTTCTACATTATCAATGATGTAAATATTACTAATTGGTTTAGAAAGTCTATGATTATCAGAATTAATAGCGTGGTTTAAAGCATTTTGTATACTTTCAGCTAATACTTTCCCGTCTTGACTTTTTGCATTATAAAAAGTCTGCCAACCATCATATTGGGTTTGAGGAATTTTATTTATGTGGACTGAAACAAAAATATCGGCAGAACTCTCATTTCCAAGTTTAACCCTATTTTTAGTATCATCAACTTTCTTTTTTCTGGTAGTAGAGCTATCGATTTCATACATAGCGTTATCATCAGATCTAGTAAGAATAACAGTAGCTCCACTTTGTTCTAATAAATTTTGCAGTTTTAAAGCAATTTGTAGATTCAATTTAGCTTCACTGATGCCAGTATTACTAGTAGCTCCGCCATCATCTCCACCGTGGCCGGCATCTACAACAATAACTTTTCCATCTACAGGAACACTTGATACTTGGGTAATATCATAACTTCTATTTACATTGCTATTCACAATATAAAAAGAAAAAGAAACAAATAAAAAACATAAAATTAGAGCAAAATGCTTTTTTCTAAATATATACATATTAAATATGTATGCACTTTGCTCTAAATATATTACTTATGAATCAATTACTTTTCTTCTATTAATTGCGTAAGCACTACCAGGAGTTACTTTCGCTAGATGCTTTACCTGAGCTCCAACTTCACCTATTTCAAGGACATTGCTAAACCTATATTTAGAAACCTCAACAACACCGATAGAAATAGAAACTAAAGGAAACTCTTCTATAATACCTTTTCTATTTGGAACTTCCAAATAACCTCTTTCCTTATCTTTTTCAGAAAAATAATCAAGAATCTTAGTATCAAACTCTAAGATTATATTCTGACACATAGCTTCATAATTAGCATTAGTAACTAAAGCAACAAAATCGTCCCCACCAATATGTCCAACAAAATTATGATTATTCTCATCTGAATTAACATTCTTTGTGATAATTTTTGCAGTCTGTTTGATAACTTCATCTCCACCTAGAAAACCATAAGTATCGTTATAAGCCTTGAAATTATCTAGGTCAAAGTAAAGTACGGCAAATTCCTGATTCTTGAGTAAGCGTTTTCTCATCTCAGATTGAATAGGTAGATTTCCAGGTAGTTTAGTGAGAGGACTAATACCTCTGTTTCTATATAAAAGTTTGACAATATTTTTGATATTATAAAAGATACACTCATCATCAATAGGTTTTTCAATAAAATATTCAATTTCATTCTGCAATAATTCTTTTTGATGATCAAGAGTTCCATTTGAAGTTATAACCATAATTGGGGTTATACTATTATCTTCATTGTTTCTGATAGTCTGGCATAAATCAATAATGTCTGAATCTATATTATCTTCGTTGATTAAAATAAGCGAAGGAACATCAAGCAAATGGTCTTTCAATTCAGAAGAACCCATTGATTTAAACACAAACTCTTTATCACTTTTAAATTGCTCTAAAAAAACATTAACAAGATCACTTTTATCTTCTACAACAAATATTTCGTATATCATATATTTATATCCTTTTTAATAATTTTTTGCTCTGTAAGCTTGGCTAACACCTTCAGAGTCTGTTGCAATAACTGTAACTATTATAGGAGAGTCATCAAGAACATATCTATACATATAAGTTGTCTTTGAACCATCACCCTCATAAGTTACCTCCTCAGGATTGTCATTAAGCTGTTGAACAATTTTAGAGATACCTTCATCATCTGTAACAATAACAAGTAAATCTTTGCCATCCAAGTATAGTTGAATTTTTGGAGGGTAAACACCACGTACTTCTTGATTCTTAGTTAGAGTATGATTAGATGAATTTACTGCTGTAATTGAAAGTGTATTTAAACCAGAAGGGATAGAGGTTGTTTGCTCTATAACAGTAGGATCATCCTCATTTGGATAAGCTCTAATTTCATCTTCTGAATTCCATTTGTAAGTTATATACGAAAGACCTGTAACGTCTGAAGCAGTTATTTTTATATCAGTATTATTTATAACTGACAATTCAATACAAATTCCATCATAAGAATACTCATAAGAATCCGAATAAATCTTATTATTATCATCTGTAACAGTTACAAATAAAGTATTTGTTCCAGAAGGAATACTCAAAGTATCCAAAACTACAGTATTTTGAGAATTTCCTTGAATAATTGTATCATCTTGATCATTCCAGTGATATTTAATTATAGAAATACCAACTGTATGAGTTATTGAAACAACTGCATTATTGCTCTCTTGCTCAAATTTAAAATCAGGAGTACTTTCAACTTCAGAATTCTGAACTGAGTAATTTTCATATAAAGCATATGAACCTTCTCCTATAAAAATTATCCCAAGAACTACAAGTGATATGCAGAAAAAACGAATTACAGATTTAATTGAAGCAGGTCCTTTATTCTTGGTTTTACCTGTATACAAAATTTGGTTCATTTGCTTTACCTCCTATAAACAGAATTATAACATAACAAAAAAACTTTGTAAATAAAAAAAAACTTAAATTTATATAGTAGTATGTATTTATATATAAAAAATAGTTACTATATATTGGAAAACATGTTAATAATTATCAAGTTTTCTATATTGCAAAAAAAAGGAAATGATAGTATAATATTGTACGTAGTAAAAAATAAAAGGAACAAATAAAAAGCATTATTTAGTACAAACTTTAAACTTGATATGTTTCTTGAAGAAAGGAATGAAAATTAGCAATGAATGAAAATTTTAAAGTATTAATTAGCAAAGAAGAACTCGAAAGAAGAATTGGTGAATTAGCTGAACAACTTGATCAAGACTATTTAGGAAGAGAAGTAACAATAATATGCGTAATGAGAGGTGCCGTATTTTTTACAGTACAATTAACTTTAAGAATGAAAACAAAACTAAAATATGAATTTATCACAATATCAAGTTATCAAGGAACAGACACAACAGGAGAAGTAACACTAATGACAGACCTCAGAGAATCAATAGAAGGGAAAGATGTACTAATAGTTGAAGACATAATAGACACAGGAAGAAGTATGAAATATTTAATAGATCATTTAAAATCAAAGAATCCAAGAACCTTGAAAGTATGTGTACTTGCAAATAAAGCAGAAAGAAGAGAAATAGAAGTACCAATAGATTATATTGGATTTGAAGTCCCAAACAAATATATAGTAGGATATGGATTCGACATAGACAATAATTATAGAAATCTTCCTTATGTAGCTTATTTAGAAGGATAAATGTATGTTTAATATTCAAGAAGAATTAAAAAAACTCCCAGGGAAACCTCGGAGTATATTTAATGAAAGATAAAAACGATAATATAATATATGTTGGAAAAGCAGTTTCTCTAAAAAATAGAGTAAGACAATATTTTAGAAAAACAAATAAAACAACAAGGATAGAAAGAATGGTCTCATTGATAGACCATTTTGAATATATTGTTACAGACAATGAACAAGAAGCTCTAATCCTTGAATGCAATCTAATAAAAAAGAATAGACCAAAATTTAATGTACTACTAAAAGATGATAAAAGCTATCCATACATCAAGGTTGAAGTACAAGATGATTATCCAAGCGTATATATAACAAGAAGAATCCTAAATGATGGAGCAAAATACTTTGGACCTTATGCAAACCCAGGTAGTGCAAAGGAAATGGTGGAATTCATAAAAAGTAGATTTAAAATAAGACAATGCAGGAACTATAAATCTAAAAAAAGAGTATGCTTGAACTATCATATAGGAAGATGCTTAGGACCTTGCACTCAAAAAGTATCAAAAGAAGAGTACAAAAAGCAAATAGACCAAATAATCATGATACTTGATCGGAAAAATCGATAAAGTAAAAAAAGAGCTTGAACAAGAAATGGAGCTAGCTTCATCAAAACAAAAATATGAAGAAGCGGCCATCATAAGAGATAAAATAATTGCGATAGAAAACATATCTGCTAAACAGAAAGTATCAAATCTTTCAAATAACGACATAGACGTAATCGGAATCTCAAGAAACGATCTATATGTTTGCATAGAAGTATTCTTTGTGCGTTCAAGCAAAATGATAGGAAGAGAACATTTCTTTTTTCAAGAACTAAAAGACCTTAGCACAGAAGAAATAATATCAGGATTTATAAAACAATACTATGTAGGAAATAACAATGTCCCAAGTAAAATCATGATCGAAGAAGAAATCGAAGATGAGGAAATAATAGAAAAAATACTATCAGAACAGGCAAACAAAAAAGTAGAAATAAAATCTCCAAAACGTGGAGAAAAACTAAGATTTGTCGAGATGGCAAAAAACAATGCAAAAGTAACACTTGAAAACAATACAAAAGATAAATATGAAATACTAAAAGAATTCAAAGAAAAATTGAATTTGAATAAACTTCCAATGAGAATAGAAACATTTGATATATCAAATATATCTGGAACAAACATGGTTGCAGGAATGTGTGTACTTTTAGAAGGAAAAATAAATAAATCATTGTCAAGAAGATTTAAAATAAAAACAGTATTTGGTCAAGATGACCCAAGATGTATGAAAGAAGTTATATCAAGGAGAATAAAACATTCACTTGAAAACCAAGATGGAGCATTTGGAGCACTTCCAGATCTAATATTTGTAGATGGAGGAATAACTCAAATAAAAGCTGCAAAAGAAGCTATAAAAGAGAACAATGTTCCAATATTAGTCTATGGTATGGTAAAAAACGATAAACACAGAACGAAAGCCCTAATTGATGAGGAAAGAAATGAAATACCGCTTTCTGAAAATGCAATCAATCTGCTAACAAGATTTCAAGATACAGTTCACGACACAGCAATAGAATACCATAGAAAATTAAGAAACAAAGAAATGACAAAATCAAAACTTGATGAAATAGATGGAATAGGGCCAAGAAAAAGAGAACTATTACTAAAAGAATTTGGAAGCATAAGCAAAATAAAAAATGCAGAAATAGAAGAATTAACAAAAATAAAAGGAATAAATCAAGAATTAGCAATAAAAATAAAAAAAGGATTAGAATAAACACAAAATTTTGCATATAAAATTTGTAATAAAACCCAAAAAGCAGAATAAATATATTACAAGAAAATAATTAGGGGGATTACAAATGAAAAGATTTTTTAAATTACTATTAGTGCTAGGACTAACCTTTAGTATAATAAACATTGTACTTGTTGTTAGTTTCTTTAACATATTATCAAGTCTGTAAATGGACAAGACATCAAGTTCAAGTCTAAAATTAAATAACATAAAATAAAAAAGGTAAACTAAAATCAGGAAGGAAAATATAAAAATGGAAATAGCAAAAGACTGGAAAGATTATGAAATAATAGATACAGCAAATGGTGAGAAACTTGAAAGATGGAAAAATGTTATTTTAATAAGACCAGACCCACAAATAATATGGAAGACAAAAGAAAAACCAGACGAATGGAAAAAAGCAGATGCAAAATACAATAGAAGCAAAACAGGTGGAGGAAGCTGGGAATATATAAAAAAAGTTCCAAATGTATGGCAAATAAAATATAAGAATCTAACATTTAATATAAAACCAATGGGATTTAAACATACAGGAATTTTCCCAGAACAAGCAGTAAATTGGGACTGGATGATAGACAAAATAAAAAAAGAAAAGAGAGAAATAAAAGTACTTAATCTATTTGCCTATACTGGAGGGGCAACAGTTGCATGTTCAAGCGCAGGAGCAAGTGTATGCCATGTAGACAGCTCAAAAGGAATGGTAACATGGGCAAAAGAAAACATAGAAAGTTCAGGCTTATCAGACAGACCAGTTAGATACATAGTAGATGATGTTCAAAAATTCGTAAATAGGGAAATACGAAGAGGAAATAAATATGATGCGATCATAATGGACCCTCCATCTTACGGAAGAGGGGCAGGAGGAGAAGTATGGCAATTTCAAGAAAATATATGTGAGCTAGTAGAACTTTGCTCAAAAGTATTATCAGAAGATCCATTATTTTTCCTAATCAACTCATACACGACAGGAATATCAAGCAAGGTGCTTGAAAATATCTTGAATTTAACAGTAGCAAAAAGACATCAAGGAAAAGTATATTCTGGAGAAATAGGCTTACCAATTTCAAAATCAAAACTTATCTTACCAGCAGGCATATATGGAAGATGGGAAAAAATCTAAAATTGCACCAAAATATTGGCGATTATGTGCATAAATAGGAGAAGAAACATTAAATGGAAAAATTAAAAGTACTATATCAAGATAACCATATAATAGTAGTAGAAAAAATGCCAAACATACCATCTCAGGGAGATAAGACAGAAGACATAGATATGCTAAGTATCATAAAACAATATCTAAAAGAAAAATACAATAAACCGGGAGATGTATACCTAGCATTAGTCCATAGATTAGATAGACCTGTGCGGGGGAGTCATGGTATTTGCAAAAACTTCAAAAGCTGCAAAAAGATTATCAGAACAAGTAAGAGAAAGACAGATCAAGAAAGAATATTTAGCAGTTGTAGATGGAAAACCTGAACAAGACCACGGGACACTTGAAAACTATCTAATAAAAAACGAAAAAAACAACATGAGTCAAGTCGTAGCAAAAGAAAAAAAAGGATCAAAATACGCAAAATTAGATTACGAAGTTTTAAAATACAATCAAGAAATAAATTTATCCGTATTAAAAATACGACTACATACAGGAAGACATCATCAAATAAGAGTACAACTTTCACATATAAATCACAGCATATATGGTGATCAAAAATATGGCACAAGAGGAAGACGGAAAACAAATAGCACTTTGGGCATATAAGCTTACATTTTTCCACCCAATAACGAAGGAAGAAATAAGCTTCACATCTTGCCCAGAAAAAAATGGAACATGGAAGATACTTGATGATGTACTTGATATATAACGAAAAACTCTATAAAAGGATATAAACAAGAAGACTAGGAAAATTCCTAGTCCTTTTTTCAAGTATCATAAATATCTAATTGTTGTCTAAAAAATTTCTCATTCTTAGAAGTATATAAATCAAGATTCTTACTCTTAGATAGGATTTTATTAACTTCCCATAACCCAAGGCCGTGAGAGCCAGCCTCTTTAGATTTAGAAGTATAACCCTTCTCACGAATTCTATCAAGATTTACGTCTTTATTAGAATAACTATTCTCAAGAATAATACTACTTTTGCGCACATTAGATGATTTAGGAGACCTTTTAACCTCAAAGTAGATTTCTTTCTCCCTAGAATTTCTTGAAGCATCAAGAGCATTATCTAAAAGAATGCCGAGTATCTTATTGAGTACAAAAGAAGGAATGTCAAGTTTATCAAAACTAGTACAGATACTTACATTAAACTTTATATTATCCTTTTCAGCCAAATAATACTTTGATGTGAGTAAACTATAGAGTCCACTATCATTGATTAAAGCAGGATCAAGAGCAGTCAAATTATTAATATTATTGCATTCATTTTGAACACTTCTGTAGTATTTCTTCAAACCTTCCATATTGTCATTTGCAATATAACCACCTATGCACTGCATGGTATTTGCAATATCATGTTTGAAGCAACGAAGACTATCATGAAGCACCTGCAAATTTTTATTATATAATCTGGCATCTTCAAGAGATCTAGTAGCTTTTGCTAATTTGACACTTTTAACTGCACTGCTAATCAAAAAGTATAGTATAAGTAATGCTGTAACAATAAGGAGTATAAATAGCGGAATGTTGTGCATGTAATTTTTAATTACAAAAAATTGTATACAAACAACAAAAATAAGAAAAATAAAATAAACAAAAAGTAAAATCTTAGTTTTTCTGCTAATTCCTGATTTTAAAATAGATTTTATGCGAACTAAAAAAGATAAATTTTTAATTCCTAAAACAAAACTTGACATACTTTATCCCCCACGTTAAAATATTATTAGACCCTAAAATCAAATACTCAAATATCTTAAAACAAAATTAAAATAATGTCAATGGGCTATTAGAAAAAAATAGTAAAAATGTAAAATTCTGTAAAAAATAAATCGAAATTTGACGAAAAAAGAGAAAAAGAAAAATATAGTTGAAAAAAAATATAAAACAATATATAATAAATATATAAATAAAAGAAAGATAGGAGAGATAATATGAATATTAAAATAACAGGAAAAGATCTAAAAGCTACAGAGGCAATAAAAGACTATACAGAAAAGAAACTTGAAAGACTTGAGAAATACTTTGATGAAAATTTTGATGTTAATGTAACAATAAAAACAGAAAAAGATATGCAAATCGCTGAAATGCACGTAATCACAAGAGCAAATACATATAGAGCAGTTACAGAGCATAGAGACCTATATGCTTCAATAGACAAAAACATAGACATACTTGAAGGACAAATCAGAAAAGCAAAAACAAAGAGAGACAGAGTAAACAAAGAAGAATCTATAAAAATGAAAGATATAGCATCAAGAGTAGAAGAAAGACCAGTTCAAGATGAAGTAATCAAAACAATTTACTACGATATCAAGCCAATAGGAATAGAAGATGCAAAATTAAAATTGCAAGACATGAAAGGAAATATATTCCTACCATTCATAAACATTGAAACAGGCAAAGTAAATGTTATATTCAAATTAAAAGATGGAAAGAACTATGGAGTTCTTGAACCAGAAGCATAAGAAGGAAATTAACTGCAAATGGAACAAATATATATTTTAGAAAACTGCAAATCTTTTGAACCTGTCCACATTTTTGAATGTGGGCAGTGTTTTAGATGGAACAAAGAAGAAGATCGGAAGTTACACAGGAATCTTCAAGAAAAACGTCTTGAATGTAAAAAAAGAAAATGAAAAAATAATTTTCAAGGGTATATGTGATGGAGATATAAAAGAAATATGCAGAGAATATTTCGACCTTGAAACAGACTACGAGAAAATAAAAGAAAGACTCTCTAAAGTAGATGATTATCTAAAAACAAGCATAGAATATGGAAAAGGAATAAGAATTTTAAATCAAGATCTGTGGGAAACGATAATTTCATTTATCATATCCGCAAACAACAACATACCGAGGATAAAAGGAATAATAGAACGAATCTCACAAAAGTACGGAAAGAAGATAGTATATAACGAAAAAGAATACTATACATTCCCAACCATAGAAGAACTCTCTAAGGCCAGTGTTCAAGATTTAAGGGAACTAGGAACAGGATTTAGAGACAAAAGAATATACGAAACCACAAGAAAATTTTTAGAAAAAGAAATAACTCTTGAAGAATTAGAAAAAGAACAGAATGTAGATACTCTAAGAGAAAAACTACTAGAGCTCTCTGGCGTTGGACAAAAAGTTGCAGATTGCATCATGCTCTTTGCACTAAAAAAATACAGTGTATTCCCAATAGATGTTTGGGTAAGACGAGTAATGAATGAACTCTACATAAAAGAAGAAGACGAAACAAAAGTATCAAAAACACTCTTGAGCAATCTAGCAAAAGAAAAATATCAAGACCTAGCAGGACTTGCACAGCAATATCTATTCTACTGGAAAAGAGAGGCATCATAGAAGATGCCCCTTGTTTTTTTTCAAGAAGTACTTCGATTAGATGAAATTAAATTATTTTATTCCTCTTGAATCCCTTCTCCCTAAACTAAAACGAAAAATGTAACAAAAATGAAATAAAAAAGTAAACAAAAATTAATAAACCAACCTTCAAGCAGAAAAGTGAGCATGCGTAAAGGCCAGAAGAGCACACAAATACTTTGGTAAAATAAACTATTGCAAAAAAAGAAAAATAATGTAAAATAATAAAGTAAATAATTATATTAGTTGTAAATTTGTATTCAAGACAAAAACAAAAAATTTACATAAAAAATATACAAAAAATGTTGAAAAACGTAAAAAAAGCTAGTATAATAGTAATTAGAATGAAAAAAATTAGGAGGAATTTCTATGAACAGAAAAACACTAAACAAGATATTTGCAATGATACTTGTGTTTACAATCATGTTTGCAAACTTTGGAACTCTAGGAACAGCAATAGCTGCAGACTTAGCAAACGAAGAACTAGAAAGCCAAGATACACAAGTAAAAAAGGCAAATATTCAATTTGATGCGTACTTTTTAGAGAATGGAGAGATGAAACACTCAGAAGAAATCAAAACAAATGATGAAACAAAAACTCTCTACATATCAGTAAAAGTAAGTGAAGGATACTTGAAAGATGCAAAAGTAAAAATAAATGATGCGTCATTCAAAATAGTATCAGAAGGGGAAAATCTTGAAAGGATACAAAGCATAGACGAAGCAACAAACACCATCACATTGAATCAAATAAATAAAGAAGAATCAGTAATTTTGGAAATACCAGTCAAGGTAAATACTGATTCTAATTATGCTGTAGAAAATCTTGATAAAAATGCTAAGATAGAACTTCAGGGAGTGTATGTAAATAATCAAGGAAAGACAAAAGAAGTTTCTAAAGAAATAGAAGTACAAGTAAAAACTATAGCAGATGTAGATGTAGAACTATCACAAGAAATAACAAAATATGTTCCTTACGAGATAAATGGAAATAGTGGAACTATCTTACAAACTAGTGTAAAAACAAAAGTAAAAGACAACAGCTTACCAGCTAGAAGCACAAAATTAGAAATAGAAATTCCTAAAATAGAAAATCAAGAACCAAAAGAAATAACAGTATCATCTTTAACGACAAAAGCAACAAATGGTGAGGAAGGAAGAACATATTCACCAGATGAATATACAATAGAAGATGGAAAACTTACTCTAGTAATAGAAAACAATCAAAAAGAAGATGGAACTGTATCTTGGGAAAAAGAAGCAGTAGATGAAATATTAATTACATATATATATGAAGGATCAATAGAAAAAACATCTATTGATTTGAATGCTGTATCAACAATATCAGTATATGGAGGAGAAGAAGTAACAAAATCATCTAATGAAACAAAAGAGATAGAAGGACAAATAGGAGAAATAGTAACATTTGAAATAAGCACAGATAAAAATGAACTATATAAAGGATACATGGGAGTAGAAAATGCAAAAAATACAGCCTATGTAGAAAACATAAAAGCAAATGTAGGATATCAAGACTTAGTAGAAGGACTTGAAATAGAAAATGAAACTAAATATTTAGATAGAAGAGAAAATAAATATCCATCAGAAGCAATATATACATATACAAAAGTAAGCCAAGAAAATCTAATCAACATACTAGGTGAAGATGGATACATCAGTATAGTAGATCATGATGGAAATGAAATTTCAAGACTTGATAAAAACAATACAGAATATAAATATGAACAAGAAACATCATATATAAAATTAGTATCAAGCAAACCAATAACAGAAGGAATATTAGAAATAGAAAATGGAAGAGAAATAAAACCACTAGAATATTCTGAACTACAAGAAGAACAATTTGTAAAATTACAAACAACAATAAAAGGAAGAGCATTAAACGAATATACTACTTTAGAAGGAACAGTAGTACATGAGATAGAATTAAAAGAACCATCTATGCAAGCAGAACTAACATTAAGCACAAGCAACTTATCTACAGTTGCAACAAATCAAAATGTAGAGATGAGAGTAACATTAAAAACAACAGAACCAGACACCGTATTATATAAAAATCCAAAAATAGAAATAACATTACCAAAATATATAACAGACCTATATGTAATAGATGGAAAAGTAGCTCTACTATATGAAGATGAATTAGTACTTGTTCCAAATGCAGATATGCACAGAAATGAGAACGGAAATATCGTAATAACACTTGAATTAAAAGGAGAACAAACAAAATTCAATGAAACAGCAGGAACAGAAGGAGCAACATTATTAATTAGAGCAAATATAGGAGTAGATTCACTAACTCCAACAAGAACAGAAAATGCAACATTGAAAATAAACAGCCAAAACAATGAGGAAAAAATATATGAAACTCCAATAAAATTTGTAGCACCAGTAGGAATGGTAACAGTAAATCAAATGACAGGTTACCAAGGACAAGATGTTGCAACATCAATAGGTGGACAAGAAGAAACTGCAGAGTTAAAAGCTCTTGACTCAGAAAAAACAGCTAGTGTATCAATGACCGTAATAAATAACTACAACTATAATTTAAACAACATAAGAATACTAGGAAGACTACCATTCCAAGGAAACAAAAAGATAAAAACACTTGAAGATTTAGGTAGTACATTTACAGCTCCTCTAACATCAGATGTAAGAACAATCTCAGGAGTAGATAACAATAACGTAAAAGTATATTATTCAAACAATGCAGAAGCAACACAAGACCTTGAAGAACCTACAAATGGTTGGACAGAAGATAGACAAAATGTTCAAGATGTAAAATCATACTTAGTCGTAGTAAATGACTTTACATTAAAAACAGGAGAAATGCTAAAATTTGGATACGATATACAAATACCAGAAAACTTGGAATATAACCAAAAAACAAGTAGCGTATATGCTGTATACTATGAAAGAGAACAAAGTGAAGAAGAAATCGCACTTGCAAGCAATAATGTAGAAACAGTTGAATCACCAAAACTTACTGGAGCAACAGCATCAATTGCAACACTTACAGTTGCTCTTGAATCAGATGCACAAGACCCAGTTACACAAGGAAGCATAATAAACTATACAGCAACTATAAAAAATACATCAGATCAAGATGCAAGAAATGTTGTTTTAACAGTAAAATTCTCTGATACAGTTCGTTATATTACAGAAGACGAACAAGGACAAACAATATATGTATCAGATACAGATAATGATCCAGCTAAAATACAAGTTGGAGACATAAAAGCAGGAGAGACAAAAACCGTTAAATTTAGTATGCAAGTAGGAAATGACTTAGAAATAACTGAAACTGATAACAGTGAAATAATTGCACAATTGGAAGAACAACTAAAGGCAATTCCACAAGATAGTAACCGAGAAGAATTTGAGTCTCAAGAAGAATACGAAAAATACTTAGATATTATCAAAAAATTAAAAGATAAAATCGAAGAATTAAAACAGGAAACAGCTGCTAAAATAGAATTAAATGTTAAAGTAAAAGCAACAGAAGAAGGAGGAGACGATCCATTCGAATCTCCTGAAGTTAAAAATGAAATAGCTGAAATGAAAGATGGACTTGAAATGGTACTTCAGTCAGGTCAAACAGGAAATACAATAAAAACAAATTCTGTTATTAAATATAGTTTGACAGTAAACCCAATAGGAAAAGGCGAACACAAAAATGTAAATATTAGTGTTGTGATTCCAGAAGGATTAACATATCAAGATAACCATATTAATATACAAGAAGAAGCAGGACAACCTATTACAAAAGCAACGGGAACATATAATGAAAGCACAAGAACAGTAACATGGCACTTAGATGAACTAGGTTCATATCAATGTATATATCTTGAATGTATGACAAATGATTTTGAGGGTGATTCAAAAGAAAAACCTATAGATATGATTTTTGAAGGAACTATGGATGGAACACAAGAAAAATTTCATAGTAATACATATACAGTAAATGTAGTAAAAGAAGGATTAACAATTACTCAAACAAGTAATGTATCAAACCCATACATAAGATCAGGTGAAAATATAACTTATACGTTTAATATCAAAAACACAAGCTTGACAGCATTAGATATATTTGTAGAAGATAATCTACCAAGAGGACTTGAATATGTAGAAGGATACTATACAAAAGGTGGAGAAAGAACAAAAATGTTACAAGCAGCATCAGGATATATAAGTGCAGATCCAAGCATAGATCCAGATGAGGTAATTACATTTAATATAACAGCCAAAGCGAAAGAAATACACTCAAGCAGGTTAGAAATAACAAATACACCACAAGTAAGCACAGGAATCATAAAAGAATTAAAAGCAAACAGTATAACACACACAATAATAGGAACAGATGCAAACATAGATGATCTTGATGATCCAAATGATACAAGCAGATATCAAATTTCTGGTTTAGCTTGGTTAGATAGCAATGCAGATGGAAAAAGAGATGAATCAGAAGAATTACTTCCAAATATGAATGTAATACTTCTTGATAGCAAAACAAATGCACAAATATCAAAAACTACAACAAACCAAGGTGGAGCATATGTATTTAACAATATACAAAGAGGAAGTTATTTAGTAGCATTTGAATACGATGTATTAAACTATGATATAACAAAATATCAAGCAAAAGATATAGACTCATCTCTAAACTCAGACATGATAGAACTTGATTTAAAATTAGATGGAACATTAAAGAGATATGCGGTATCTAATAGATTGAATCTTATATCAAATATATACAATATAGACTTAGGATTAGTAAAATCACAAAAATTTGATTTAGAGTTAACAAAAGGAATAAGCCTAATGCAGGTAAGCAACTCAAAAGGAACTTCTACATCAAAATACAATAATAGTTCAATAGCAAAAGTTGAGATACCAGGAAAACAAATGGAAGGCTCAGTTGTTGCAATAACTTATACAATAACAGTTAAAAATACAGGAGCAGTTCCAGGATATGCTAAAAAGATAGTAGATTACATACCAAGAGATCTAAAATTTAATGCAGGATTAAACCCAGACTGGTATCAAGATACAGATGGAAACTTATATACACAAAGTTTAGCAAATGTACTTATAAATCCAGGAGAAGAAAAGACAATATCATTAGTACTTACAAAAACAATGACATCTGAAAACACTGGAATTACAACAAATACGGCAGAACTATATGAAGTTTCAAATGACTTAGGATTAGATGATATGGACTCAAAAGTAGCAAATAGATCAACAACAGAAGATGATTATGGTTTGGCAGATGCAATAGTGGCTGTAAAGACAGGAGGAATCGTATTATA